>JANOVN010000196.1:0-6001 GCA_031417455.1 Hyphomicrobiaceae bacterium
TATCCTTCAAACTCATGCGACTCCAGCTTCGCCCAACTCGATCAACACGATCTCCGGCGGCCGCCCGAACCGGATCGGCATCCCGCTGCAGCCAAGCCCACCCGACACGATGATGCTGCGGTTTTCCTCGACCACATGCCCATATACATACCGCTGGCCAAACCGAGACGGCACCACCGGCGCATACCCTGCAAACGTAATCTGTCCGCCATGCGTATGGCCCGACACCGTCAGCGCAACCCGGTCCGGCACCTTCGGAAAAATATCCGGCTCATGCGCCATCAAGATCACCGGCGCGTCGTCGTTGACCTGCGCCATCGTGCCAGCCAGATCGTCTACGCCTTCATAGGCCCGAAGCCTGTTCGACGGCCTGACGGTTCCACGCGGCCAGAACGCCCACTGATCGCCAAGCCCCGCGATCCAGAACGGCTGCCCATCCTTCACCAGCCGCACCGCATTGTTTTGATAGACGGGAATTCCTGCGGCCTCCAACGCCACCGCTGCCGGCACCGGTCCTCCCCGGCGCAACTGGACCTCGATGTCATGCCACCAATCGTGATTGCCGAGCACTGCGTGCACTCCCAACGGCGCGCGCAATAAGCCCAGTGCGCCAGCCCATACCGGCGACGCTACAGGATTTGAATACTTCGACAGCCGGTACCCGGCCTCGTAGTCACCCAGCAGCATCACCACATCGGGTGAAAGCGAATTGGTCCGCGCCACGATTTGCCGGATGCGGCCTTCCCCCATCCACGGATCGCACGCATGAAGATCGGCGATCACCGCGCAGCGCAACTTTAAGCCCGCCGGCCAATTTGGCGGCGTCAATGCATACCGTGTCACATTCAGCCGCCACGGCTCGGCCACGGCATATCCGCCAAGTGCCGCCGTCCCAGCCGAGCACGCCAGCACGCCCTTCAGAAATTTCCGCCGCGAAATCAAATTCGTTTCCTTCATCGTCGCCCAAGTATGTCGCGCTGTTGGTGCAAAGCGCGATTACAAGCCCCCTAATCCCCTTCTTTGATGACCCCAAAAAAAAGGGGGTTCGGGGCCTCCCCGAGCGGGTCATAGGGCAGCAGCCCTATGCGCGAAGCGCCCATAACCCAACCACAGCACCATGCACCATCCTCATACAGATATGTGAAGTTACCAAGGCATTCCGCAACAAGGTATTAACGATCTGTTGGTTCGCTACCATCGGTCTCATCAAACAGCGGAAACTGCGCCGCCCCGCTCGACCGCGACGGCCCCGACAACCCCAGATGCCGCCATGCTTTCAGCGTTAACACCCGCCCGCGCGGCGTCCGCCCGATAAACCCCTGCTGCAACAGATACGGTTCGACGATTTCCTCTAGCGCATCGCGCGGCTCCGACAGCGCCGCCGCCATCGTCTCGATCCCAACCGGCCCGCCTTCATAGTTCTTGGCAATGCACGTCAGATACCGGTGGTCGAGCGCGTCCAACCCCTCGTTATCGACTTCCAGCATCGCCAGCGCCTTGTCGGCCACTTCCGCGTTGATCCAATCCGCGTCGGCGACCGCCGCAAAATCCCGCACCCGCCGCAGCAACCGCCCAGCAATACGCGGCGTTCCCCGCGCCCGTCGCGCAATCTCGCGCGCCCCATCCGGCTTGATCGGCGCACCAAGCACCCTGGCCGCCCGTGTGACGACCATCTCCAATTCGTCCGTCGTATAAAAATTGAGCCGGATCGGAATCCCAAACCGGTCCCGCAGCGGCGTGGTCAGCAATCCAGACCGGGTCGTCGCGCCGACCAGCGTAAACTTGGCCAGATCGATCTTCACCGACCGGGCAGCCGGTCCCTCGCCGATAATCAGATCGAGCTGATAGTCCTCCATCGCCGGATACAGGATTTCCTCAACCGCTGGGTTCAACCGGTGAATTTCGTCAATGAACAGCACGTCGCGATCTTCTAAATTGGTCAGCAGCGCCGCCAGATCGCCTGCTTTGGCAATCACCGGCCCCGACGTGGATCGAAACCCAACTCCCAGCTCCTTCGCCATGATCTGCGCCAGCGTCGTCTTGCCTAGACCCGGCGGCCCGGCAAACAGCACATGGTCCAGCGCATCGCCGCGCGTCTTCGCCGCCTGAATGAACACGCGCAAATTCGCCCGCGCCTGCTCCTGCCCGATGAATTCGTCGAGCGATTGCGGACGGATCGACGTTTCCAGCGCATCCACTTCGCGCTTAGCCCCGGAGACGAGGCGATTGTCATTCGGTTCGGTCATAGTCTCTCTGTTTCCCTCTCCCCGTCCTTACGGGGAGAGGGTTAGGGTGAGGGCCTGTTATCCCCTCTCCCCGTTCGTCACGGGGAGAGGGTCAGGGTGAGGGGCGGCCACAAGCACAACCCTCAAATCTATCCCATCCCCTATCATGATTTGTTCGCCTGAGGCACCCCCGGCGGCAACAACCCCACCCGCCCCATCAACCACCGGCACACCAGCGCCGAACCAAGGCCCACCCCGCTCACGAATGCCATCATCCCCAACGACGACCGCCAATCGACATCGGGATATGACCAAAGCTGCAGCGCAAGCACACTCACGACGCTCGCAGCCAGCGCAAAGCCTGCTGCCTGCCAATAACTCAACGTCCCGTTCCGCCAAACGGCCCAAGCGCTCAGCAACGCCGAAACAATCGCGGGCACGCCGCCAATTGCGAATGAAAGCATTGATCCAACGGCCAGAGCTTCAGGGACGGCTTTCAGAGCCTCCACCGAAATCCCTTCGCTCAAACGCGAAAAACGCAGCGACATCAGTCCAAAATAGACCCAAAACCCAATCGGCGGCGCAAGCAGCACGACAAACGCACCAACGCCCAGCGCCCGTTTCAGATATCGCACCGGCTCTCGATCATTCATCAAGCACGTCCACCCATTCCCGTTCCAGCCGCGCCGAATTTACGCTACTCTACCCCGATGCCGCCCCGGAGCCATCCATGAATACCCAGCGCCCGAAAATCGAACGCGTCTCCCTGACCGACTTTGAGGAGATGCTCGCTGACCGTCCCGAAGACGAAAAGTGGGAGTTGATCGACGGACACGTCTACAAAAGCATGGTCGGCGCAGCCTGGGAACACCACGTCATTATCGCCAACATCGGCCTTGCCATATCCAACCACCTGCGCGCCAAAGGCCTGCCCTGCCGCGTCTTCCGCGAAAGCTTCTACCTCAAGAAAGCCTTCGACGACCTCGCGGCTCTGCCCGACGTCATGGTTCGCTGCGGCCCCATGAAGCCCGGCCAAACCTCCGTCGAAGACCCCATGATCCTGTTCGAGGTCGTCTCCAAAGGCAGCCAGGCCCGCGACCGCATGAACAAGCGTGTCGCCTATCAGCGGCTGCCCAGCCTCCAGCACTACATCCTCGTTGAACGCGACAGCGTCTTGATCGACCATTACATCCGCCGCGACGACGGCTGGCACGGCGAGCCGCCGCTCGACGCCTTGAGCGCAACGCTGTCGCTTGCCGCAATCGACCTCACGCTTCCCGTCGCTGAAATCTACCGCGACGTCATCGCAACCTGATCAATTCTTCTTCGGCATCGGCCGCAACACGGACAAGAACCGCACGCCGATCTCGTTTTCCTCGATCCGCACGATCTCACAATCGACCTCGACACGATCCACCCGCATGACGAGTTTGAACGCCTGCCCGATGCTCGAATAGCCACTAAACGGATTGACCCACCCCGGCTGCATCTGCAGCCGCGCGCCCGTCACCGATTGATCCGCGATCATGCACGGAATGGACGCCGCCATCCCGCCAGGATACACCAGCCCCGGCGACGCCGAAGCCCGCCGCGACGACCAGCGCTTTTCACTCGCATCGCCATCGATGGGCGCAGCTTTGGCAACGAGCGGCCTCACCCGGCCTTTTCCAAACGACATACCTTCACTCCAGACTTAATTGAGCAAAGTGTAAATCCATAAATATTACCAAGAAATGAACTGAACACGCGATATTAACTGTCTCGCCAATTACAATAAGATCCGCATCCTCTTCAGAGCCAAGATCACAGCGATACCCACCGCCGCCCCGATGAACGCCATCGGCGTCAAATGCTGCTGCATCATCCCGCCGGCCCATACCGCCATCATCGATAAGACGATAGCCCCCAACGACGCACCAACGAGCCAATGCGCCGTCCCGCGCGTGTAGACAATGCCCGCCATCGCCGCCCCGCAAATCCCAGCCGGCAACCCGCTCCAAACATATGTATCTATCGCCTTCTGCGCCGCCCATCCAAGCTGTCCCGCCCGATCTAACGCGAGTAAACTCGGCGGCCCACGACCGATCATCCCCGATATGACCGAACCCAGAAAAATCACCACCGCTGCCAGAAATGGCGCGACGAGCGTTATCAACAAAAACGCCCACAACGCACGCTCGCCCGGCGATCCGCCAGCACCCTTAGACCCAACCGTCATCGCGCCAACTCCTTCAACCCGCGCCGGATCAACTTCGCCGTATCGGCATCGCTGCCCAATTCTTTCGCCGCCACCGCAACCGCCCGGCTTGCATCCGCCGGCCCATACCCCAGGTTCGTCAGCGCCGACATCGCCTCAGCCACATGATTGCCCGACGGCAGCGGCTCGCCTTGCCCCGCCCCGCCCGTCCCAACCGCACCCGCAACGCCCACCGACCCGATCGCCAGCGCCGGTGCCTTGTTCTTCAACTCAGCGACGATCCGCTGCGCCACGACCTTGCCGACCCCGTTCGCTTGTTGCACCGCGCCCCAATTGCCCAGCGCAATCGCGTTCGCCAAGTCCTGCGTCGACAGCGCGCTCAGCACCGCCAGCGCAACCTTGGCGCCAACGCCCTGCACCGATTGTAGCGTGCGAAACCAGCTCCGTTCGACCTCGCTCGAAAACCCGTAAAGCCGGATCGCATCCTCGCGCACATGAGTGTCGATGGTCATCGCCACCTCGTCGCCCGGCTTGATGTTGCGCAGCGACCGCGACGACGCCTGCACTTCATAGCCGACGCCATTCACATCAAGAATGAGATGACCTTCGCCGATCGCCTCGGCTTTGCCCTTGAGACGTCCAATCATCTAGCTGTCTCCCGTTCAGCCAACGCCTTTAACTGCCGCGCCGCCTTCGCCTGCGGGCTCGACCGGTGATTGGCATGACAGATCGCAATCGCCAGCGCATCCGCCTCGTCGGCAGTCTCGAATTTCGCTTTCGGCAGCAAAAAGCCGATCATCGCCTGCACCTGGTTCTTCTCCGCGTGCCCCGCGCCCACCACCGTCTTCTTGATGACGTTTGGAGCATACTCAGCAATCGCCATCCCGCGCATCGCGGGAGCGAGCATCGCCATCCCGCGCGCCTGACCCAGCTTCAAAGCCTGCCGCGGGTTGTCGTTGACGAATGTTTCTTCAACGGCCGCCTCAAGCGG
The DNA here is from genome assembly GCA_031417455.1 of Hyphomicrobiaceae bacterium. Classification (GTDB taxonomy): domain Bacteria; phylum Pseudomonadota; class Alphaproteobacteria; order Rhizobiales; family Hyphomicrobiaceae; genus JANXVY01. The sequence goes on from JANOVN010000196.1 coordinate 5,414, forward strand.
CTTCCAAATCGCAATGACTGAGGTCACGCCCTCAAACAGCGCCCGCAACCGGTACGCCAGATCGTCCTTGGCATCCGATGTCACGCCACCTGATGCGACATACGACAGCCGCACGCCGTCCGTCTCAATGATCCCCCAGCCCGTCCGCCGCAGCCCAGGGTCAATTCCGATAATGCGAATCAAAGCGTTGTTCATGCTTCGTGCATAGCACAAGCTCCACCACTGTCCTGGTCAAACAGACCTTCCCCCACTCCATGGCCGGGCATCCCCTGGCTGTCGGGTTCCCGATTTTACTCTTGGCCGAACGCCATTGTACCTGCAGGGGAACTCGGGACTGCCCTCTTGCCGCAACTCGAATTCTCCCCCCACTGGTTTCCTAAGACAAGGGCGCCCTCTTGCGCCCGCAGATCCGGGATCTTCACAACTCACATGCAAAGACCCCGGATCGGCATCGTTCGCTGTGCTCACAACGCCGTCCGGGCAACCATTGTGGGGACATAGCATTTAAACCAGACAGCCGTCGGCTTGCCTGCGCTCGGGCTCGACCCGAGGGACCAGGTCTCCCGGCGCCAAAGGTTATGAACTCTC
>JANOVN010000197.1:0-2152 GCA_031417455.1 Hyphomicrobiaceae bacterium
GTAGAAGTTCGACGTTCGCCCCGAGGCGAGCTTCATTTCAGCACCCGTCGAGAACGAACGAGCCCTGATGATGTCGATGAGGGATTGGCGGTCGGTTTTCGTCGGCATTTGATGTTCTCTTGGCTAGAGCATGAAGCGAAATCTGCACTATCCCCTCTCCGCCTGGGGAAAGGGTTAGGGTGAGGGGGCTTGGTTGGAAGAAGCCCACTAGCGTCGTAGTGGGACTTTGATTTCCTGGCTGATGGTCCACATTTCTTCCTGGACGCGGATGTCGGCGAGGATGCGGTCGATGAGGAGGCAGGTACGGCTGAAGAGTTGCGATCCGCGGCGGTAGTCGGCCTGGGCAAAAAAGTCGATGCGGCCCGCTTTGAACAGGTCCACGCATTTGGCGCGCTGGACGTCGCTGGGGCCATGGACGGCGATGGCGTGGCCGCCGCTTTTGCGCATGACGGCCATGGATGGAACGTCGGTGTCGCCGTCGCCGAAGTAGATCATGTTGGAGAAGGGAATAGGCCGCGCGGCTTCAGGCATATGCTGGTTGATGGTTTGCCCCAAATCCTCGACGCCCTTGTTGATGCGGAACAGGTACTGCGTCTTGCCGGTGTCGGTGATGACGCGCTTGGGATAGGGCACGTCGTAGGCGTCGAACCAATACTCGGAGGCGAATACGTTCTGGAAATGCGGGTAGATGCTGGTGCCTTCGATGATCTCGGTGAGACCTGACGAGATCATGTAGTGGCGCAGCGTGACGCCCTCGGATTCCGTGCGCAACGCGATGTAGTCGGCAATCGACTTGAACCACTCCTCGACGCCTGGGAACAGTTCGACATCGCGGCCCAGTGCGACGAGGTCGGCACGGTCGATGCGCAAGTTGGCGGCGCGGGCTTTCTTGTACATAAGGTGCATGTACGTGATGAGCGGGTCGGCCTGTTGCTCGCGGGCGATTTTGTTGGTTTCGGCCCAGAAGGCGTCCGGTTCGACGCCGAGCTTGGGCAGGAGGGAATACTCCTGCATCGGCTTGGGCGAAAGGGTGCCGTCGAAATCATAGACGAGCGCAATGGTTTTCTTGGGGTACACGGGTGCCGCGGCGGCTGCCTGCGTTTTTTCCGGCGTGGCCGCCTTTTTGGCCGGAGCTTTGCGATCAGCCATCGGCTTACCGTTTGCCACGAAGCTGGGCACCGACGGCGTCGGCGACGGCCTTCTTTGGGTCGGGGGCGTGGTCGTGACCGTGATCGTGATCGTGGTTACAGCCGGGACCGTGGACGTGAGCCTCATGCGTGTGGTCGTGGTCGTGGTGATGGCCGCCGCAGCAGCCGCCGTCGTGGTCGTGGCCATGATGATCGTGGTCGTGGGGATCGGAGAGGGTGGCGTGGAGACGGCGCTCGACGGCGATGGAAGCCTCGCGCGGGCCATGGGCGTCTTCCATGGCGAGCGCCATGATCTCGGCACCCAAGCGCAAGTCGTCGACTTGGCCCAAGTAGTGGCGGCGCAGGCGGCCCTGGCGGTCGAACAGGAGGATGGTGGGCGTGCCCTGGATTTCGTAGGCAGCCATCGTCTGCGGCAGGTCTTCGAGCGGTCGCTTGCCGGCTTTGTCGATGGCGATGGGGAAATCAATGTCGTGCTCGGTCGCGAATTCGGCGAGCTTTTCGGGCGTCATTTCGACGTGCTTTTCAAAGACCATGTGGAGGCCGATGATCTCTACTTCGTCGCGCTGGAAGCAGCGGTTGAGGCGGGTCATCTGGGGCAGCGCGTGGTTGCTGGAGCCTTGGCACAGCATCTGGAAGGCGGCCATGACCACGACTTTGCCACGCAACGCTTTGAGCGACAACGGCTTTTCGACGTTCAGCCACGCGCTGGCTGCGATTTCGGGCGGGTTTTCGGGGTCGAACATAAGTTACCTTTCTTGTTGCAAAACAACTGACCTGAAGGCGGTCAGTTGTTTTGAATCCGGCGCTCGCGCCGGCGCCGCACTGTTAGTTTGCTGCTGACGCAGCGGGGCCGCTTCGGCCAGCAAGGGCTGACTACAAAGTATGATGCCGCCGGTTTTACAGTCCGCGAGCGCCTGCGCCTAGTGCAAAGCTGACGCGCACGGGTTGTATCCACTTGGAAAACTTATCCCCGCCGCCAGGGGCGCTCGCACACTGACGCCGGT
>JANOVN010000198.1:0-3212 GCA_031417455.1 Hyphomicrobiaceae bacterium
CTCGGTGGAGTGGTGCTGATGGCCATCATTATCGCGCACATCTATATCGGTTCGATTGGGATGGAAGGCGCTTTTGAGGCCATGGGTACGGGTAACGTCGATCTCAACTGGGCGCGCGACCATCATTCGATCTGGACCGAACAAGTCTTGGCGGACGAACGTCAAAAGCCAACACCGGCAGAATAAGCACGACACGAGGAGACGTCAGACATGGGTTCGTTTCTTGCAGCGATTATTGCCGTAGTCGGCATCGCGTTTGGTTCAGCGTTCGTGCTCGAGAACTTTCAAAATAGCGCCGACAAGAGCTTCCAGACCGGCGGCGTCCGGTTGGCTCCCAGCGAGGCAGCCGACAGGACAGCCGGTGTGCCAATGAAGCATTGAGTGCTGGCTAGGCGCGTGAGTGCCAGCATCGCCCAAGTATGGAAGCAATTTGAATTTGGGGCGTTCGCTCAGACGGGCGAACGCCCCGCCTTGCTCGTGAATTGATCGGCCAATCATGCTGTCGCGTGAAGCAATCCAAGCATGCATTTCGCGTGTGCCGGGTCCGGACGGAAAAACCCTTCTCGGCCAGACCGCTGCGGCATCGGCAATCGTGATCGCGGCGGACGGCAAGGTGTTTGTGACGCTGACTGTCCCGGCAGCCGACGCTGCCCCCTGGGAAAAAGTACGATTGGCCGTCGAAGCCGCACTGCGCGGCCTTGGTGGGGGAGGGGCTGCAAGTGTGACGCTGACCGCCGAACGCGCGCCGTCTGCCGCGCTATCGGTTTTGCTCAAGCCTGACGGTGCAAAACAACCGGCACAACCGATCAAGGCTGGCATCCCCAAGCTCGCTAGCCCCAAGCTCGCTGGTCCCAAGCTCGCTGGGCTGGCGCAGGTTCGCCACGTGATTGCCGTGGCCTCTGGAAAGGGTGGTGTCGGCAAGTCGACAACGGCGTGCAATCTCGCTTTGGGGTTACGCGCTCTAGGGCTCAAGGTCGGCGTCTTGGATGCCGACATTTACGGGCCGTCGATGCCCAAGTTGTTCGCTCTCAAGGGCCAGCCGGAGATCGTGACCGGGCGCACGCTTCGGCCGCTGGAAGCCTATGGCTGCAAAGTAATGTCGATCGGCTTTGTGGTTGACGCCGACAAAGGCATGGCATGGCGGGGACCGATGGTGGCGTCTGCTATCACCCAGATGCTGCGGGACGTGGCGTGGGGCCAGCTGGATGTGCTGGTCGTGGATATGCCTCCTGGCACGGGCGATGCCCAGTTGACCATGGCGCAGCAGACCCCGCTCGCTGGCGCCGTGATCGTGTCGACGCCGCAGGACCTCGCCTTGATCGATGCGCGCCGTGGAGTTGCCATGTTCCAGGACGTCGGCGTGCCCATCCTTGGCCTAGTCGAAAATATGAGTTACTTCATCTGCGACGGCTGCGGCAAACGTCACGATATTTTTGCCCATGGCGGGGCGCGCGCGGAAGCAGCCAAGCTCGGTGTCGCGTTCCTGGGCGAAATCCCGCTCGACATTGAAATCCGGCAGCGATCAGACGCAGGGCTTCCCGTTGTCGTCACAGCGCCAGACAGCGCACCTGCTCAAACCTACCGGCAGATTGCCCGGACAGTCTGGTCGGGCCTTGAAAAACGGCCAACTGGATAGGCTCGTCGGGACACACGCCTTTCTAAGGATCTGGCCCCGCGGCTCGGCTGGAAAAGCTGGCTCCTCGCTATTCCCCGTAGCGTTGGGCGACGTTGCGGAAAGTGGACTTGATACGACGGACGGTGCCGGTTTTCGAGCGCATGACGAGCGTTTCGGTTTCGGCGGTGTCACCGCGGAACTTGACGCCGGAGAGGATGCTGCCGCTGGTAACGCCGGTCGCTGAGAAGATCACATCGCGCGAGGCCATGTCGGCGAGCAGGAACTTCCGGTTGATGTCGGGAATGCCCATTTTTGCGGCGCGAATGCGCTCTTCCTCGTTGGCGGCTATCAACCGGCCCTGGATCTGGCCGCCGATGCAACTCAGCGCGGCGGCAGCGAGCACGCCTTCGGGTGCCCCGCCCGAGCCCATGTAGATGTCGATGCCCGATTCTTCGGGGTTCGTGACCCAGATGACGCCGGCAATGTCGCCGTCTGGAATGAGCTGAACAGCGGCACCTGTTGCGCGCACCGCTTTGATCAGTTCGGCGTGGCGGGGGCGGTCGAGGATGCAGGCCGTAATGTGCGAGACGGGGACGCCCTTGGCTTTGGCGAGGGCATTGAGATTGTCGGCGTGCGACGCATCGAGATCGACGATGCCTTCGGGGTAGCCGGGGCCGATCGCGATCTTGTTCATGTACATGTCGGGCGCGTGCAGCAAACCGCCGCGCTCGCCGATGGCCAGCACCGCAAGCGCGTTCGGCATGTTCTTGGCGCAGATCGTCGTGCCTTCGAGCGGATCGACGGCAATGTCGACCTCCGGCCCATAGCCCGCGCCGAGCTTTTCGCCAATGAACAGCATCGGTGCCTCGTCCATTTCACCCTCGCCGATAACGACGGTGCCCTGGATGGCCAGCAGCGCCAATTCGCGGCGCATGGCATCCACCGCGGCCTTGTCGGCAGCCTTTTCGTTGCCCCGGCCGGACAGGCGGGCGGCAGCGATTGCGGCGGCTTCGGTTACCCGGGTGACTTCCAGGACGAGATTGCGATCAAGGCAGCTCGATTGAATTTTGCTGGGCATGAGACGTTGCGTCCTCAAAGTTTTTCGATGCGGATCATCTGCGGCCGCTCCGACACGTTGCCATCTTGTTCAATGGCGGTCAGAGCGGCGCGGATGGCGGATTCGTTCGTCGGATGGGTGATCATAATCACGGGTGCGGGCGGATGGCCGATGATGGGTTCCAAACCGGCACGCGGCTTTTTCTGGACGAGGCTTTCAAGCGACACCGACTGATCGCCCATGCGCTTGGCGATGGTCGCCAAAGCGCCGGGTTTATCGACCACCCAGAGGCGGATGTCATAGGCGCCGGTGTGCTGGCCAATGGTGGCTTTGGTATGAGGGCGCAGTTGCGCGACCGGCGTCAGGAATGGCGGAAGAATGCCGCCGTGGGCGATGTCTAGGATGTCGCTGGCAACCGCAGAAGCTGTGGCGCGGGCACCAGCGCCAGGGCCGATCAGCATCAGGTTGCCGGCAAAGTCACCCTCGATGGCAACGCAGTTCGTCACGCCGCCGACCTGGGCGATGGCTGAATCCTTGTCG
>JANOVN010000199.1:0-7697 GCA_031417455.1 Hyphomicrobiaceae bacterium
CCTTTCGGCCTACTGCCGTGGCCACGAACTTGGTCAGGAACAACTCAAGACTGACGCCCTGCGCTGGTTACGAGGTGAGTTCACGACCAAAACGGATGCGCGAAGCGCACTCGGTGTCCGCACCTTGGTTGAGGATGAAAACGTCTACGACCATCTCAAGCTCTTGGCCGCATTTGTGCGATTGGCAGGCTATGCCGGCCTCCTCGTCATCTTTGACGAAATGGTCAACCTTTATAAGCTTCAGCACGCCGGATCGCGCAATCAGAACTACGAACAGATTCTCCGAATCCTAAATGACGTCCTGCAAGGCAACGTCACCAGCTTTGGTGTCTACCTTGGCGGTACGCCAGAGTTCCTGATGGATACCCGGCGGGGCCTGTTCAGTTATCCCGCCCTTCAGTCTCGCCTGGAGGAAAATGCTTTCGCCAAGAATGGGCTCGTCGACTTCTCCGGCCCCGTCTTGCGGCTGACCAATTTGACACCGGAGGACCTCCACATCCTTTTGGAAAATGTGCGACGCGTTTTCGCATCCGGCAACGGGGGAAAGACGGTCGTTCCAGACGAGGCGATCGGCGCCTTCATGCACCATTGCAGCCAGCAAATCGGCGACGCCTATTTCCGCACCCCACGCAACTCGGTCAAGGCATTCGTCCAACTGCTGTCGATCTTGGACCAGAACCCGGGAGCAGACTGGAAAAGTTTGCTCGGCCAAGTCTCCGTGCAAGCCGACGCTCCCCCCGCAAGTTACGACACTGTGGGAGATGACGATGAGCTTGCCACCTTCAAACTTTGAGATCTCGCCGTTCGACCAGTTGCACCCGACCGTGCAACGCTGGGTCCATGATCAGGGCTGGCGTGAACTCCGTCCTATCCAGGCATCCGCAATCAGCGAGGTCTTTGCCCACAATGATGACCTAATCCTCGCCGCTGCAACGGCCGCTGGAAAAACAGAGGCGGCCTTTCTCCCCGTCCTAAGCAAGGTCGCGAACGTAGAAACTGACTGCTTCGCCGTCCTTTACATCAGCCCATTGAAAGCGCTGATCAACGACCAGTTCCGCAGGCTCGAAGAGTTATGCGACCGCCTCGATCTGCCGGTCGTGAAGTGGCACGGCGACGCCGCAGCGGCCGCAAAAGCAAAGGCCCTTCGAAAGCCTCGCGGGATCGTGCTTATCACGCCGGAATCTATCGAATCCCTGTTGGTCCGACGCGGGGGAGAAGTCCGCCGTTTAATCCACGGCACGCAATTCATCGTCATCGACGAACTTCATGCCTTCATGAGCGGAGAACGGGGCGTCCACCTTGCCTCGTTGTTGAAGCGCCTCGAGGCGCAAGCAGGTCGACGGCTGCGCAAGATTGGCCTTTCGGCAACGATTGGCGATTTTGCAGACGCCAAGGCGTTTCTCAACCCCGCCAATCCGGGCAGCGTTCAAAAAGTTGAGCCCAATTCTGGTCATGCCGAACTGCGGCTTCAAATTCGCGGATATCGTGAGGCAGCGTCAAAGGTGCCCGACGACGGTGCGGAGCGGGTTCAACAGCGCGCGTCAGTCGATGAAATCACCGAGCATCTTTTCAAGACTTTGCGCGGCACCAACAATCTTGTGTTTGCCGGCCGGCGCAAAGACATCGAAAATTACGCTGATGGGCTCTCCCGGTTGTCGGAAGCCGAAGGTGTCCCCAACGAATTTTTTCCCCACCACGGCAGCCTCGCAAAGGGACTTCGGGAAGAACTCGAAGACCGCTTGAAGGCCAACGTGCTTCCAACGACAGCCGTCGCAACCACGACCTTGGAACTCGGTATCGATATCGGCAGCGTTTCTTCCGTCGCTCAGATTGGCGCACCGGCATCAGTTGCAGGCTTGCGCCAACGCATGGGGCGAAGTGGCCGTCGCGAAGGCCAAGCCTCCACACTTCGTATCTATGTCACCGAGTCAGATGAGCCTGATCCAGACGACCTCTTTGCGCGGCTTCGTCCCGATATCGTCCAGGCCGTGGCTGCCGTGCAGCTCTTGCAGCAGAAATGGGTTGAGCCCGGCGGCACTCCTGGCCTCCAATTATCGACGTTGCTCCATCAAACGTTGGCTCTCATCCGCGAACGTGGCGGCATCACAGCACGCGATCTGTTCGCCTGCTTAGCCGGGCCAGGCCCATTCGCTGGCGTGACCCAAGCCGACTACGTAGGGCTGCTTCGAGCGATGGCCGCGTCACAGCCCAAATTGATTGAGCAATCGCCCGATGGCGTGCTGATGCTGGGGCCGCTCGGAGAGCAATTGACGGACAAATACGATTTTTATGCCGTCTTCATGAGCGATGAAGAATATCGCATCGTCACTGAGCACCGGGCACTCGGCACAGTCCCAATTTTCAACCCGCTAAAGATTGGTGATTACATGATCTTCGCTGGACGGCGATGGATCGTCGAATCCGTTGACGACAAAGCCAAAGTCGTCCGCGTAACTGCAGCGCCAGCTGGCAAGGTACCAAAATTCCAGTCAAAGGAAGGTGCACCGCTGCATGATCGGTTAGTTGCCGAAATGCGCGCGGTCTATCGTTCATCGGAACGTCCGGCCTATCTCGACGCCACTGGCTGGGCGCTGTTGCAAGAGGGGCGGGAGGCGTACTCTGATCTCGAACTCGACGCCCGCCAATTGATCCAGGATGGCGACAATGCTTTCGTGTTCCTTTGGCGCGGCACAGTTGCCACGGAAACTTTCCGGTTAGCTTTGGCTCACGCTGGCATCAATTGCCGTCGCGAAACCATCGGTCTGCGCGCCGATTGCAATGCCAAAGCGCTCCAGGCCGCAATCGCCAAACTCAAATCTGATCCGCCGCCAGCGACAGCTCTCGCAGCTCAAGTCCAAAATTTGCGCTGTCAGAAATACGATAACTTCCTCCCCGACGATCTCCTCCGCGACGCCTTCGCGCGGTCTCAGTTGGACACGGCAGCTCTTTCAGAAATGCTCGCAGACTCGCGCCGAAACAGCTTGGGTCATGCCGCTACCTAGCGTGGCGACGAGGAGCATGACGACCTGCATACGGCTTCTGAGATTGTGGAATTAAAGCTCGATGCAGTTTGATTTGTCACTACCTCGTGTAACACGGTTGGTGCGTCGAGAAGGATCAACGTCCGCTAGTCAACCGATCGCGTCAGCCAAGGTCACCGACGTAGCACCCGTAAGGACGCTGACGGACATTTCCGTTAAAGTATAAGGTCAGCCACCAACCTAGAAAAACTTCGGCACTGTGTCGTAAGCCGTCGCCGTTTAGCGGCTGGAAAAACTAGAGGCCGCGAGCCCAAGCGGGTCTCAGGCGGGCCTCCTTTGGCGCCGCGATGGCCGCCCGCAGTTCATCGAGCAGCCGCCGCTTGTCCGCTCCCATCGTGCCCCTCAAGATGAGCCAGTTCGAAGCGTGGTCGCTGCGGAAGACGGTGCGCTTCAACTCAAGCGCGGAAACGAATATCTCCATTTCCTCCATCAAGCCAACGACGCCGAGCGGCTCCCAGTTGGGAAAATTGGCGCGAAAGCGTTCCTCGCCCGTAGGAAAGCTCACGACCAACGCTGAGAGATACTCGGGCTGGGTGGCATTCATCAGCTTTGCCGAGTTGAGCGCATGCTGTCGCGAGAGCGCTTGGCCGCCTAGGCCGTTGAGGATCATCACCGAGCGCTTGATGCCAGCCTCGGCGAGCTTGTCGAGCGCCTCTTGCTCCGATGCGAAGGTTTCGCCTTTGTTGACCCGGGCGAGCACTTCATCGTCGCCCGATTCGGCGCCAACGTAGACGAGCGATAGGCCAAGGTCCGCCAGATCTTTCAGCTCCGCCGCTGATTTATTGCGCAGGTTGCGCGGCAGGCAATAACTGGAGACCCGATGTACGGCAGGCAGTTCGCGGCGGATCGCCTCTAGAACCGTCGTCAGGCGGCGGGTAGAGAGCGTCAGCGCATCTCCGTCGGCCAGGAAAACGCGTCTGGTTTCTCCGCCGTGTTCCTGGCCGCAGCGGCGGATGCTTTCGAGCACCTCCGCCTCGGTGCGGGGACGGAAGCGCTTTTGAGGATCGGTATACATCTCGCAGAAGGTGCAGCGGTTCCAGGAGCAGCCGTCGGTCAGCGGCAGGATCAATGATTGTGCCTCGCTCGGTGGCCGATAAACTGGAGCGACATATCGGACGGGGTCTGTGCGCATACGATGGAAACAGCCTTCCTTTGGCTCGCGACCGGGCGGAGCCAATCTTCAAATACTGAGTGATGGCATAGTCCAAGGCAACCGGCGGCGGAAAACAATTGCGAGAGACCAGCTGAGATTAAATACGCGGCAGATTGCATCTCAATGCTGAGCTTCGTGCGCAATCGCGCCGTTGCAGACCTAAGATCGCTCATCGGTCGAGCCCCCCTATTGTATCATGTCGAAAACCACTAAAGGACGGTCGTTGCGCAGGTATGACAGTTCGGGGTAAAGTCATGATGGGTTTCAAGCACACGGTTGCAGGAAAGGTGTACGCCTTTGCGAGCGTGAAAGAGTTGCTCGCGAAGTCCAGTCCTGCCCGGTCAGGCGACTATCTCGCAGGCATCGCTGCGGGCGACGACGAGGAACGCGTCGCCGCTCAGATGGCCTTGGCAGATGTACCGCTCAAGACGTTCCTGATCGAGCACGTCGTTCCCTATGATAGCGATGAGGTGACACGTCTGATTATCGACGGCCACGATGCCAAGGCATTCGCGCCCGTGTCGCATCTGACTGTCGGCGGATTTCGGGAATGGTTGCTATCCGATGCGGCAACGGAACGATCGTTGGCAGCGCTCGCGCCCGGATTGACTCCCGAGATCGTCGCGGCAGCGTCAAAAATCTGCCGCGTGCAGGATTTGGTACTGATCGCGAAAAAGTGCCGAGTGGTCACCAAATTCCGCAACACCATTGGCATGAAAGGGAGAATGTCGACACGCTTGCAACCCAATCATCCCACCGACGATCCGTCCGGCATTGCGGCTAGTATTGTCGACGGACTGATGTACGGAAGCGGCGATGCTGTCATCGGTATAAACCCAGCTACCGATAGCATCTCGGCAGTGACGACGCTGATCGAGATGCTGAATGAGGTGATTGCCCGCTACAATATCCCAACGCAATCTTGCGTGCTGACACATGTTACAACCAGCATCGAAGCTATCAACCGCGGTGCCCCCGTGGATCTTGTCTTTCAATCGATTGCTGGAACGGAAGCAGCGAATAAGAGCTTTGGAATTAGCCTTGCGACGCTTCGGGAAGGATATGACGCCGCGCTGGGGCTGCAGCGCGGAACGGTCGGCAATAATGTCATGTATTTTGAAACCGGTCAGGGGAGCGCGCTCTCAGCCAACTCCCACCATGGGGTAGATCAACAAACTATCGAGGCGCGCGCCTATGCCGTTGCGCGAACATTCAAGCCGTTGCTCGTCAATACCGTCGTCGGCTTCATCGGGCCAGAATACCTCTACGACGGCAAGCAGATTATCCGGGCAGGCCTCGAAGATCACTTCTGCGGAAAGCTGCTCGGCGTGCCGATGGGTTGCGATATCTGCTACACCAATCATGCCGAAGCCGACCAGAACGATATGGACGTCCTTTTGACGATGCTAGGAGTCGCAGGCGTTACGTTCATCATGGGGGTTCCAGGCTCGGACGACATCATGCTCAATTATCAAACGACATCGTTTCACGATGCCCTCTACGCTCGTAAGGTCTTGGGCTTGAAACCGTCGCCGGAATTTGAGGAGTGGCTTGTTGGGGCTGGTATCTTCGGCAAAGGCGGCGAACTGAAACTTGGCGACGGGATGCCCAAAGCGTTTCAACGCGCTCTATCGCATTTGCAATGAGTGGTTCGCCATGTCGAAGTATCCCAGTTCCACCATCGTCAAGAACCCCTGGAGTCAATTGCGCCAGCTCACGTCGGCACGCATTGCACTTGGGCGATGTGGAACGAGCTTGCCGACTAAACCGCATCTCGAGTTCCAACTCGCACATGCGCGCGCCCGTAACGCGGTCCATCATGAGTTGAACACCACGGCGTTGCAGCAAACGCTATCCCCACTCGGACACGATGTGGTCGTGCTGAAAAGCGCTGCTGAAAGCCGTCCGGTCTATCTGCAGCGGCCGGACAAGGGCCGCCAATTGAGCGAAGCTGCGCGCGAGAAATTGAAGGGTTGGCCAAGCCCTGCGGAGCCCTACGATGTGGTTTTCGTCATAGGCGACGGACTTTCGGCGCTCGCCATCGAGGAGAACGCCGCAAATTTCCTCGAAAAATTGTTGCCGTCGATCAGGGCAACGGGCTGGCGTGTTGGGCCCATTTCCGTTGTGACTGAGGCGCGTGTTGCGGTCGGCGACGAGGTCGGCGGTCTCCTCGGCGCCGACTTGGTCGTAGTCCTCATCGGAGAGCGGCCGGGATTGAGTTCACCCGACAGCATGGGTATATATATGACGTTCAAACCAAACGTCGGGGTGACGGACGAATCGCGCAATTGCATCTCCAACGTACGGGCCGCCGGACTGAGCCATGAGATTGCGGCCCACAAGCTTATGTACCTCATGACAGAAGCGAAGCGGCGCGGGTATTCCGGCGTATTTCTCAAAGACGAAACGGATGTCATGCCGAGCGACGTCACTGGTTCAGCGAAGAACTTCTTGATCGATTGCGAATAGCTCGACCTGTTTGACCGGCTTGGAAAAGCGCGAAACCAACGCGAATATGGCCGGTTGTTTTTGGGCGACTGAGGATCGCGCTTGTATAAAATCGTTTGGAATCAAAACGATACGCCGCCATCAGATCTACTTGCCCTTGGCGTCCCGGATTGCCAAATCTCGTTGTCGCCAGCGGGACGAGCATCTGAGATCCGCCGGGCCACGACCGGAGTAATCCGATACCTTCCGTCATGCACTTGTCGCGACGGGCCAGGAGCACGCACGCACGTTTGAGGGCGTCGCGCCTCGTCCTCGTTCAGTAGCGGACACCATTGCCGTTTGCCAACAGGGCGCGGATGGCACCTGCACCTTGCCGTTGACAACGACGTGCGCACGGCGGGTCTTCGATCCGAGCGCAGATCAATAGTTCGACGTTGCCGCTATGCCAGCGTGGCTCGCTGCTGCTTGATCTACAGGAGACATCACAATGCAGAGGACCATGTTAGCTGCTGCAGCTGCAGCCCTGCTGGCGACTTCGGCACATGCAGAAATGGACCTTCAATCCCAATTCGATCGTTGCGAATCCGACGACTGTAGGTTTGCAACGCTTCGGCAATGGGAGGCGGATATGTGGGACGAATTTGGCCGTTGGCGTAAGCTATGGGCCGATCACGGATTCAAGCCAGCGAGTCGCCTGATCTCTATCGCAGTAACCGACAATGCCCATTACTATCGGCATAGAGCCGAGTTCATCAAGCCGTCCGAGGCGGAGTGGCTGGTCAATAAGACGGCGGAATCCGCATTCGCATGCCGATCCGGCTCCATTATAATCAAGCACGCCCTCGTAGCCATAGATAATAATTTCGCCACGGGCGAAACTACCACTGAGGTTCGGGAAGCAATCGTGGATTGCAACGAAAAACACGCTATTTCGGAGTAAGCGCCCCACGATCGCCCGTCACGGCCATGTCGCTTTCCGCTTGACGACTGGCTGATCGGGCGGCGACGCTAACGCGTCGGTTTGGCGACGTTCCAGGGCAGCAGCGCCTCGATGT
>JANOVN010000200.1:0-12716 GCA_031417455.1 Hyphomicrobiaceae bacterium
GATATCCGTCGCGCAGATCGGCGTGCGCATCAATCTGGAGGATTGCCAGATCAGGATACTTTGCCACCAGTGGCCGGATGGCGCCCGGCGTCAACGAGTGCTCGCCACCGATCACGAATGGAAACTTGCCCTCGGCCACAACCGCGCTGGTCAACGCCGCCAGCTGATCCAGCGCGCCCGCCACCGACCCAGCGATCTTCGGCTCGCGGATCGTCGCAATCCCGTAATCGAGATACGGCTCGCGCCACAACTCATCGTCGAACAATTCGAGCTGCTGGCTCGCTTCCAGAATGGCCTTGGGACCCGCCGCCGTCCCGCCGCCGTAACTGACCGACGCTTCCAGCCCGAACGGAATGACGACCGCTTTCGCCAGATGCGGCGCCTCGATCCCCTCGCGGTGCGGATCCAGAAACGTCTCGGCGGGCGGTAAATAGTCGAGTGTCATCAAATCTCCCTCTCCCCGTCCCTGCACTTTGACGGGGAATGGGAAACACTTAGGCTCGGGCGGCTTGGCTGTCGGCAACGCTATCGTCGCCGTAAACCGTCAACATCGGCTCGTCGAGAAGAATGACCTCCTCGTAGCTGCCGTAACCGTTGAATTTGCCTCCGATGGCGCGGCCATACGCGCCGATATTGCCGATCTCGATGTAATCTCCCTCGATGATCGAAGCCGGCAGAACGAACGGCCCCTTCATGTAGTCGATTGAATCACACGTCGGACCATAGAACGAATATGGGATCATCGGCTCGCTCGCATCCACTTTCCGGCTGACAAGACGCGTGGGGAAGATGAACCCCAGATGCGCCGCGTCGTATAGCGTGCCGTATGCGCCATCATTGATGAACAGATCATCGCCGCGCCGCGCATCGACGCGCACGATCAAGCTCTCTGCCTCGGCGACAAGAGCGCGGCCTGGCTCGCACATCAAGCGCACGTCTTCGCGGACCGGCATCGTCTCAATGCCTGCCTTGATCGCCTCAATGAACGAAATCATCGGTGCGGGATTGCTGTCGGGATAGCGCGCAGGAAATCCGCCACCGACATCGATGCGGTCGACAACCACACCGGCCTTGACGATCAGTTTGTGAACCTCGCCGAGTGCGGTGAGATATGCGTCCGGCGTCGTCGTCTGCGATCCGACATGGAAGCAGATCCCAAGCTGTTCGGCGACCTGCCTCGTCTTGACCAGCAGGCGGGCAGCTTTCGACCCCGCGATGCCGAACTTGCGCTCTAGCGGGATACGGCTGTTCTTGGCTGGCACGGCGATGCGCACGAACAGGCTGAGATCCTTCGCCTGACCGGTTTCCTCGTGTATTTTCTTGAGCTCATCTTCGCTGTCGAGCGAGAACGTCCGCACGCCCAATTCATAAGCGCGGCGAATGGCCAGCCGCGACTTCACCGGGTGCATGAAGTGCAGATGCACACCCGGGATCGTCACCGCGTCTTCAAGCTCGGCCAGCGACGCCACGTCGAAATGATGGATACCCGCGCCATAGAGCGCGCCCAGCAGGAACACCGAGCTGTTTGCCTTGTAGGCATAAGCGATATCACCGGGAAAATTGTTGAGGAACCACCGCGCGGCTTTGGCAGCCGTATGGGGCCGCACGCCGAGAACAGGCCGCTCGGGCTTTTGAACGCGGATCAGCGCTTCAGCAGAATCGTATTTGTCCAATTCAAGGGACCTCCACCAGTCGGGCCAAACCCAAAGGCGCTGCTCTCAATCCAGCAGAGACCGCTCGCCACCAATGATCGTGCATTTAGGGTTTGCACCCCCCTGTGTAAAGTGGATTTTTGTGACAATCTAAATACGAGGTCTATTGGCGGCTCCGATCCGTAACGAACATTGCAATTACTCGTATATTGAGCGCGCAGTACATCTAACAGCTCAAGGCCGGGACACATCTGCATGATCAATCTCAGCGACGTGAACGAACCGGCCTTGCGGCTTGCAGCGTTCGTGGGCGTTTTCGCGGTCATGGCAACGCTTGAGTGGTTCCGCCCGAAACGGCACCCGCGTTATCCCAAACCCGGTCGCTGGATGACCAATCTTTCCATGGTTGCGCTCGGCAGCCTAGTCGTGAGGGGGCTGGTCTGGCTGTCAACCCTCGCCGCCGTGCCGCTCGCCGCCGTTATTGCGGCTGGCTTTGCAGAAAAACACGGCTGGGGCATTCTCAACGCCTGGACCACCGGACCCGGCTGGGCAAAAATGCTCATCGCGCTGATCGTCCTCGATTTTGCCATTTATCTGCAGCACGTCGCGTCCCACAAAATTGCCCTGCTGTGGCGACTCCACAAGATGCACCATGCCGACGTGGACTTCGATGTCACGACCGCTTTGCGCTTCCACCCCGTCGAGATCGGGCTGTCGATGCTGTACAAGACTGTGTGGGTGCTGGCCCTTGGCCCGTCGGTGCTGGCCGTTGTCTTGTTCGAAGTCATTCTAAACGCCTGCGCAATGTTCAATCACGCCAACGTAAACCTGCCGACTTCCCTCGATAAAGCAATCCGTCCGCTCGTTGTCACCCCCGATATGCACCGCATTCACCATTCCGTGCATCGCGACGAGCACAACACCAACTATGGTTTCAACTTGTCGATTTGGGACCGGTTGTTTGGCACCTACACCCATGCGCCCCGCGATGGCCAGACGGGCATGGCCATCGGCCTGGACCCTTATCAACACGAAGGGCCCACGCGACTGACATGGTCCCTATCGCTGCCGTTCACGAACAAGCAGCCTCCCTGCGATCAGCCGTGAGCTTGCCAAACTCCTTGTGTCTAACCCCAATTCGCGTATAAAGCGCGCTTCACTAAGCTCCGGTTGGAGGCTGAAGGGGAGGCGCGTGCTCTTACGGGCAAGCGCTTAAGATCAAGCGAACTGTTTGAACTCCCTGTGTCTTCGCTCTTTACGGGTCGTCGTTCATTCTAGGCCTTTCCTCGCATCTGTCCAACAGGTGCGAACGGCTTGGAAGAGGCTATGCGCCGGTGCCAGAAAAGTAGGAAAGGATAGGCTCACATGCCGTTGTACGAGCATGTTTTCCTGGCTCGCCAGGACGTTTCGGCCCAACAGGTTGAAGCGATGATGAAAGAATACCAAGGCGTCGTCGAAGGTCTCGGCGGCAAGGTCACCAAGACCGAATACTGGGGCATCAAAGGCCTCGCCTTCAAAATCAAGAAATCCCGCAAAGCCCATTATGTGCTGTTCAACATCGACAGCCCGCCCGCCGCAGTGGTGGAAATGGAACGCTTAATGGGCATTTCGACGGACGTGATCCGCTTCATCACCGTCAAGGTTGAAACCCACGAAGCCGAACCCTCGGCCATGATGCGCAAGTCCGACCGTGACGACCGCGGCGATCGCGACGGCGCAGGCGGCGGGTTCCGCGGCGGCGACCGTGGCGGTCGTGGCGGCCCAGGTGGCGGCGGCGGGTTCCGTGGCGGCCCAGGTGGCGGCGGTGGCTTCCGTGGCGACCGCGAAGGCGGCGCACCCCGTGGCGATGCTGGCGGCGCTTCGACGTTCCGTCCCCGTCCCCCCCGCGATGCAGCAGCTCCCGGCGGCGCACCTTCGGACGCCCCGCGCGCTCCGCGTCCGCCCCGTCCCGCTCGCGAAACAACTGGCTCGGAGGAATAAATCATGGCTGAAATCGCAGCTGGCGGCCCCGCTCGCCGTCCGTTCCATCGTCGCCGCAAGTCTTGCCCATTCACCGGCACCGGCGCTCCCAAGATCGATTACAAGGATGTTCGTCTCCTCGGGCGCTATGTGTCCGAACGCGGCAAGATCGTCCCGTCGCGCATCACGGCTGTCTCGGCCAAGAAGCAACGCGAACTGGCCCGCGCCATCAAGCGCGCCCGGTTCCTCGGGCTTCTGCCGTACGTAATCGGCTAACGACTTCGCTGGAGCCGGTTCATTCGGCTCCAGCGGCCATTCTATTTAGAACGTGAAGGGTTGGGACGGAGCCTCCGTCTCTAACCGCGTTTTCCGCGGGACAGCGATGACGAAACGACCAAACATCCCCATTGCGCTTGGCGCAGGCCTCATATCGGCCATCGTGTTCGCTTCGGCGACGACGGGTCCGACATTCGCCCGCATGGTGATGCTTGCAATCGTGACGCTGCCAATCGCGCTTTCTGGCTACTCCTATAACGCGGCGACCGCCTTCGCCGCAGCCGCCGTCGGCACCGCAATCATTGCACTTTTGACGACAGTTGGCGCTAGCCTCGCCTTCGCGGCCACACTGGCGTTCCCCGCCGCCTTCCTCGTCTACCTCGCACTGCTCCACCGCGAGTCAGAAACCGGGATCACCGAATGGTATCCGATCGGGCGGATCCTCGTTGCCACCGCTTTAATCGCGGCCACTGTCGTTGCCCTGGGCCTCGCCGTTGGGGGGAGCACACCCGAACAGCTCCATGCAGCCGTCAGTAAAGCAATAGAGTCCATGATGAAATCCGGCTTCGGCGGCATGCCGGGCGGGGGCACTTTGAGCCCAGCGGATCTGGCGCGCTTCACCGACATCATGGTCCAGCTTCTTCCCGGCATTTCCGCCGCGTTCTGGATGGGCTGCACCCTGTTCTGCCAATGGCTTGCCGCCCGCGTGGCGTTTGCCAGCGGTCAAATGACTCGGCCATGGCCCGATTTCGCAGCGTTTCAATTGCCGCTGGGAACGCCTCTACTTCTGGCAATGGCTATCGCTGCCTCGCTACTTCTTGAAGGCATGCCCAAACTGATGGCCATGGGATACGCTGGCGCGATCTACGCCGTTTACGTCCTCCTGGGGCTCGCGGTCCTCCATCACGTCTCGCGCGGCACATCCTGGCGCGGTCCGGCGCTCGCGGCGATCTACGTTCTGCTCATCGTTTTCAACAGCGGGGCTTCCCTGCTGCTTGCCCTTCTCGGCCTTGCCGATCGTTTCGTTTCACTGCGGCGGTCCGTCGACCCCCAAAACCCCAACTCGAACTCGTAAACCAAGAAAGGTCACTTCCATGCAAGTCATCCTCCTCCAGCGCATCGGCCGCCTCGGCCAGATGGGCGAAGTCGTTACCGTCAAAGACGGCTACGCGCGTAACTTCCTGTTGCCCCAGGCCAAGGCCCTGCGCGCCACCAAGGAAAACCGCGAGAAGTTCGAAACCCAGCGCGTTCATCTCGAAGCTCACAACCTTGAGCTCAAGAAGGAAGCCCAAACTGTTGGCGTATCGCTCGAAGGCAAGTCGTTCGTAGCCATCCGCCAAGCTGGCGACACCGGCCAGCTTTACGGTTCGGTCTCGACCCGCGACATCGCCGACTCGATCACCGAAGGCGGCTTCAAGGTTCACCGCAACCAGATCGTGCTCGAAACCCCGATCAAGACCCTCGGCGTTCATCCCGTCTCGGTTCAGTTGCACCCCGAAGTCATCGTCGGCGTGACCCTCAACGTCGCGCGCTCAACCGACGAAGCAACCCGTCAGGCAGCCGGGGAAGACGTGAAGGTCGTCAAGGAAGAGAAAATGGAACTCGTCACCTTCAACCCCGATGACGGCCTGCCCGACGACCGCGCCAACGACTAATTCAAGCGCAATGATGCCTGCGATTTTCGCCTCTTCCGGGTACCTGGAAGAGGCGTTTTCGTGAGCCCATACGCATAAAAACGGCCCTCCGCTTCCGGTGGAAGCGAAGGGCCTCTAAGCTCAATCGACAGAATTGTGCCGTACGGTTAGTGGCGACGGAAGCCGCCGCACGTATGGTTCAGATCGCGCTTCAGTGCTTCAAGCGTACGCCTTTCGCGCCACGAAAGCCGACCATCCTTGGCCGCGCGCATTTCGTAGTTGTGGAGACGCACCGCCTTGTCCTGGCAGACCGAGTGATGCTTCTGCACGTATGGGTGCTTTTCCTTCGACCAGCCTTCATAAGCCGATGCGCCCGACGCGCCGAGGGCAAGTAAACCGGCGGCGATGATGAGAGCTTTCATTTCGTGAATTCCTTCCAAATTGCGGGGCGGATTTGTCCTCAAATCGCGCTGCAGCCGTTATCTAGGATTGTGGGGATGAACCCGCCATGAACCCCGCCACCATCCAGCCAACATCCTGACGTGCATCAACGATCAGCCCTTCAGACCTTCTTCTTTTTCCGTTCCTGCAACACTTCAAGCTGCAATTGCTGCAGCTCGATGAGGCGTTCCCACTGCTTGGTCAGCAGGTGATCGACCTTCTCGTGCAGGTGGCGGATTTCAAGCTCGGCCTTCAGGTTGACCTTGTAGTCGTTTTCCGACCGCAGCCGGTCCTTCTCTTCGACGCGCCGCTGGCTCATCATGATGATCGGCGCTTGGATCGCGGCAATCGTCGACAAGATCAGATTGAGCAGAATGAACGGGTAGGCATCGAACGCTGCCTGCGCGCCCTGATAGATGTTGAAAGCCATCCAGATGATCAGGAACGCAAAGAACACGCTCAGGAACGCCCACGACCCGCCGAACGCGGCAAGCTGATCCGACAGCTTCTCCCCGGTCGTGCGCTGGTCCTCGTATTCCTCTTCGACGTTTTCCGCGATCGTTTCGTGATGTTCCAGGCTCTCGGCCACGCGGCGGTCGAGATCCGACAGCTCGCCACGCTCCTGCATCAGCATTTCTTCGACATACCGCGATCGGTATTTCCCGATTTCATCGATGCTGATCGGCGCATCGATTTCCACATCGGGATGCTCGGCGCGAATGGCATCCACGAGGCTTGGACGCAACGAACCAAGTTGCATCGTCTTGCGCCGCGCCATCTCTTTGCCCGACAACGCGCACGTTACGCGTTTGTTGGCGCTGGCCTGCTCGCTGGCGGCAGCGGCCGCGACCGCAATGGCTGCCTGTTCTTCAAGGTTCGGCGTTGTCATGGGGCGTGTCCGTATGACTGGAGCTTGGACAGTATTTGGATGTAAAAGCCAGACCGGCTCCGTGCTGAAACCTCGCGGCAGCACCAGATGTTCGCGCTGAGCCCGAAGCCAATGCCACCTCATGCCGGAACGACCAACTGCCTGTCTAGAGCAGATCAGTCCTGGCCGACACTATCTTGGCGAGCAGCGAGCGAACGGGCGCGGCATCCGGGCCCAGACTTGACCAGCAATCCCTTGTGTATCTGACGTTTCCGGATCGAAACCAATCCGCAAGGAATAGCTTTCAAGCTTCAATTCGCCGCGTCTAATCTGGCCGGTATCAATGTCGTAAATTTGGCCGCGCCATTCCCCGCTGTCGGACGGGATAAAACCGCTCACGACCTGCAATCCGCAGATGGGCCGGCGTCTCAGCCCTGGATCGGCATTGGCAATATCTTTCACCGGAACGCCCTGGCTATCGGTGGGCGATTGCAGCCAGACCACCGCCCCGCACCGGACGGGCGCACCGCCATCACACGGAACGATTTCCACGACCCGTTCACCATCCCCGCTCAACCAGCGCCCATCGATGGACTGTGATTGAGCCGGCGCACCCAATCCCGCCAGGCAAAAAGCCAGGACCGTCGCACAACAAAGCCGGTGGTATTTGGACCGCTGCGTCACGTGTTGCTCCTGGAGCGGGAAAACCGCCGCCATGCGGGCCCTCAACCGATGTTGAACGCAACCGGTTCCGTCACCGAGTTGCGCCGCCGCAGGCGCCGTTCCTCGACCGCTTCGATAAACTGCCGCGAACGGTCAATCACCACATCGCGCTGCCGGTCCATCGTGACAAGATGATAACTGTCCTCCAGCACGCAGATTTCAGCGGGCCCACGCACGGCACGCGCAATAATCTCCGCGTTCTTCAAGCTTGCAACATCGTCGTCGCGTGCATGCAAGATAAGCGTCGGCGTTTCGATGAAGTTCAACCGCCGCTTGACCACTTCCACGAGCCGCCAGAACTCCTGCACCGACTCAGCTGGCGTCCCCAAGATCCCGGCTTCCGCGCTATTGCCCGACTGCATCGACGCCACGATCCGCGCCCGCAATCGCTTGTCTTTGATGCCGTAAGGCTCCCGCTCCACAAACCGGTATTTCTTGCCGATGGGCGTCATCATCGCGAACTTCAGGAAGAACGAGTACCAGGGGATCGACCAGCCGTCATAAGTCAGCGTCGGCGCATAGAGCAGCAGCCCGGCCAGCTCATCGTGACGCCGCGAGGCGCATTCAATCGACAAGATCGCGCCCATCGACAACCCCCCGACGTAGACCTGATCGCAGTCCTTTTTGAGCGCATCAAACCCCGCATCGACGCTATTGGTCCAGTCGCGCCAGTTGGTCGCAAGTAGATCCTCCTCAGTCCCGCAATGCCCGGCCAGTTGCGGGCAGGAGACCGTGTAGCCGCCACGGTGAAGCCCCTTGGCCACCAGCGCGAGTTCGTTTGGTGTACCTCCCAGCCCATGAATGAGAAGGACCCCGATGCGCGAGCCTTCGAGGCGGAAACTGCGATCAGGAATGTGGCTCGTCATGATGGCTAGAACCCCCAATCTGCATTGAATTCACAAAATCCGCCCCGCAGCCAATTGCGGCGTTCGAACCCCGAAGCTCCCGTTACTGCCACAAAATGCCCGGCACGTCATGTGGCTGCATACGCCTACCCGGGGCAGTGTGTCACCTGAGATCGGGTTCACGCACCCAGTGACCACCAGATGCCGCCGCTCCAAAACCCCGCAGAAGGCGCATCCCCCTCCATGGCAAGTGCGACGAGATCGAGATAGACCGCCCGCACGAGTAGTGCCTCTAACCTGCCGCGCACCAATACGTAAGGCTTGAGCCCGCCAGCAGGCTCTTGGACCACGAATCGGATGGGGTGCAAAGGGTCGACGAGTACCCAAGTATCAAGGTTGGTTCGAAACGACACATTGCGTGCCAGCCCCTCTCCCTCAACTCGCATCTCCACCGCAAGGAATGGGGCATCCGCAACCTTCACATCGACTTTTTCGGCCGGCGTTACGAGGTAGGTTTTGCCATCCTCATCTTTCCGCAGAACGGAAGCAAACAACTCGACCAGCGGCCGTCGCGTGATCGGACTGCCGCGATACATCCATGTCCCATCCGCCTTGATTTCCAGCCCGATATCGCCGCAATAGGGCGGGTTCCATAGGTGGACAGGCGCTGCCTGCCTGTTGCGCTCTGTTCCCCCGCCGACGGCCCGCACGATGGCGTCCAGGGCGTTTGGGATCACGGGTGGCGACGGGTTTGATGGATTTTGCGTCATACCCCAGTCTCACCCAATCCGCCGCATCAATCAACTCAGCGTAAAACCGGCAGCTTTGCGGCTAACGTAACATTCACTTGACCCCGCCCCCCCTCGTCTAGATCGTTTGCGCGTTATCTCCGCTTAAATCGAACCGGATCCGACACATGAACTCTCTCGCCGAGACCCACGCCGACATCGTGCCGCGCCTTGAAGCTGCGAGCGAACGGGTGCAACGGGCGCACAAAGCCGCCGCCACCGTTATTTTCGGCCAAGATGTCGTGATCGAGCGCACCTTGGTGACGATCCTTTCAGGCGGTCATGCCCTGCTCATCGGTGTCCCCGGACTTGCCAAAACCCTGCTCGTCGATACCCTCGGCAAGGTGTTGGGGCTCGATGCCAAGCGCATCCAATTCACGCCCGACCTCATGCCGTCCGACATCATCGGCTCGGAAGTTCTCGAAGACAATCCCGGCCAGCGGCGCTTGTTCCGCTTCATCCAGGGTCCGATCTTCACCCAGCTATTGATGGCCGACGAAATCAACCGCGCCAGCCCCAAGACCCAATCCGCTCTGCTCCAGGCGATGCAGGAGCATCACGTCACCGTTGCCGGTCAGCGCTACGATACGCCCACGCCATTCCACGTTCTGGCCACCCAAAATCCGCTCGAACAGGAAGGCACCTACCCCCTCCCAGAAGCCCAGCTCGACCGGTTTCTGCTCCAGATCGACGTCAACTATCCCGACCTCGCCGCCGAACGCCGCATGCTCTATTCGACCACCGGCACCGAAAAGCGCGACGTCGAAACCGTTTTCACCGCCGCGGAATTGATGGCCACGCAGCGCCTCGTCCGCCAGATCCCGGTTCCCGACAAAGTCGTCGAAGCAATCCTCAAGCTGGTGCGTTCGGCCCGCCCCGGCACCGGTGCCGACGTCGAAACCGACCGCTTTGTTTCTTGGGGTCCCGGCCCTCGCGCCAGCCAGGCGCTCATGCTCGCCGTCCGTGCCAAAGCGCTGATTGATGGCCGCTTGGCCCCGTCCGTCGACGACGTTTTAGCACTCGCTGATCCGATCCTGCGCCACCGCATGGCTTTGACGTTCACAGCCCGCGCCGAAGGCCGCGATCTGGGGCAGATCATCCAGCGTCTCGCTAGCTTGGTGGAGTGAGCACGTCCATGGCAGGCCTTGATGCCAACCAGAACCTGGCGGCGGCCCCCAGCAATGCGGCCACCCAGCCTGCTGCCAAATCCGCTGACAAGTCGCGGCGCGAATTGAGTGCGCTCGAGCGCGACGCCCATGGCATCGCCGACCGTCTGCCCGATCTCTTGCTTGATGCCGAACGGATCGCCGCCAACGTCTCCCACGGCATCCACGGTCGCCGCCGCGCCGGCCCCGGCGAAACCTTCTGGCAGTTCCGCCAATACGGCACCAACGACAGCGCCCAGGCCATCGATTGGCGGCGTTCGGCGAGTTCCGACCAATTGTATGTCCGCGAACGTGAGTGGGAGGCCGCCCACACGGTCTGGCTCTGGCCCGACATCTCGCCCTCGATGAATTTCAAAAGCCACCTGTCGGCGACGACCAAGCGCGACCGCGCCATCGTGCTCATGCTGGCCGCTGCTGAACTTCTCGTCCGTGGTGGCGAACGCGTTGCCCTGCTGGGTTTGACCCAGCCCATGGCAACCCGCCGTGCAGCATCCAAGCTTGCCGAAGCCTTGGCACAAGGGGGCCATCGCGACGAAGCAACCCAAAGTCTCCCGCCGAAAACGCGGCTCTCGCGCTTTTCAGGTGCGGTGCTTTTTTCCGATTTCCTCGATCCCGCCGCCAAGATCCGCGAACGCCTTGAAGCGCTTGCATCCGGCGGCGTCACCGGGCACCTCGTGCAAGTCCTCGATCCGGCCGAAGAAACCTTACCCTACTCGGGCCGTACCGAATTCGTCGGCATTGAGGACAACGCGCGCTGGATCGCTGAACGCGCCGAAACGCTGCGCCCCGCCTATATCGCCAAACTCCAGGCCCACCGGGCCGAATTGATCGATATGACCCAACGCCTCGGCTGGACCTTCCTCGTCCATCACACCGACCGCCCAGCCTCCGAACCGCTGTTGTCGCTCATCGTCCGGCTCCAGGGCAATGACACCAGCACGCGCTGGTCGGCAGACCCGGCCGCATTCGCCCAACTGCGGGGCCGGTCATGAGCATCGGCGCCTTGGCCTTTCTCAATCCTTGGCTGTTGGCAGGCCTCGCGGCGCTGCCGGTCATCTATTGGCTGCTGCGGACCGTCCCACCGCGTCCCCAGCAAATCGAATTTCCTGCAACCCGCATCCTGGTCGGGCTCGAAAACAAAGAAAAAACCCCGGCGAAGACTCCGTGGTGGCTTCTGCTCATCCGGCTTGCCGCAGCCGCCCTCGTCATCGCAGCACTAGCCGAACCCGTCTTGAACCCAATCCGTGAGACGGGCCTCCAGGGCACCGGCCCTGTCGTCATTGCAGTCGATAACGGCTGGGCTGCCGCCGCACGTTTCCCACAGCGCACCGCGCTGATCGACCGCCTCATCACCGAAGCCGAGGCACAGCACCGCCCCGTCGTCCTGCTCGCCACGGCCTCGCCTTCCAAAACTGTTGCGGCCAAGATCGAGGCCCCGCAGGACGCACGCGCGACCGCCGCAGCCCTCCTCGCCCAACCGTTCGCGCCCGACCGTCTTGCTGCTGCCTCGGCTCTGGAAGCCGCCATGACCAACGCCAAGGGCCAGCCAAACCTCGTCTGGCTCACCGACGGCATCGATGAAAAGGGCGACACTGGTGCCTTTGCCGCCAGTACTTTTGCCGAACGCCTCGCCAAGCTCGGCCCGCTGAGCGTCGTCGATGCCAATGCGTCCGCTTCTGGCCTCGGCCTCATTGCTGGGGTCGGCATCAAGGGCAAACTGGAAGCCCAGATCCTGCGTGCCGATACTACCGGTCCGCGCGACGGCGTGCTGCACGCCATGTCGGTTCGCAGCCAACGCCTAGGCGAAGCCGTGTTCCACATTCCAGCCGGTGCTGCCTCCGCCACCGTGACCTTCGAACTCCCGCTTGAGTTACGCAACCAAGTTGCCCGCGTTGAACTCGCTGGAGAACGCTCGGCCGGCAGCGTCAGCCTGCTCGACACCCGATCGCAGTGGCATCGCATTGGGCTGATTTCTGGTGAGAACCGCGAACAGGCCCAAGCCCTTCTGGCCCCGCTTTACTACATCGAAAAGGCGCTGGCCCCCTTTGCTGAAATGGTCAAACCCAAGGACTCCAACGTCGCCGTCAACGTCGGCCAAAGCCTGAAGGAACAAGTCAGCGTCCTCATGATGGCCGACATCGGCACCCTGTCGGGCGAAGCACATGACCGCATCGAAGCCTGGGTTAAAAAGGGTGGCGTCCTCGTCCGCTTCGCCGGTCCGCGCCTCGAAAAAGGTGGCGACGACCTCATGCCCGTCCCGCTGCGCCTGGGTGGCCGCACGCTGGGAGGCGCGCTGTCCTGGTCCACGCCGCAAGCGCTTGCCCCATTCGAAGACGCCAGCATCTTCGCCGGGCTGACCATCCC
>JANOVN010000201.1:0-8546 GCA_031417455.1 Hyphomicrobiaceae bacterium
GGAGAGTGACGGGGATTAAAGGAGTGTCACGTGTTCGTTTCACGCCCTGAAGGGCGATGCGAAAGGTAGGTATTCGGTCCGCGTATCAGGCAATTTCCGCATCACCTTCGGCTGGCACGATGATGATGCAATCGACGTCGATCTCGAAGACTATCACTAGAAAAGACATGGAGGCGGGCAGCATGGTTGAGTATCCCAAGCGGTCGGGCGACCGCTGCCCCACCCATCCGGGCGCGATGTTGCGCGAGATGGTGCTTCCGGCACTTGGCCTGCCAAAGACCGAGATTGCGAAAGCTCTCGGTGTGTCGCGGCAGACGCTTTACGACATCCTGGCTGAAAAGCAGCCGGTGACGCCCACGATGGCCGTCCGTTTATCGGCTGCTTTCGACACGACGGCTGCATCCTGGCTCGCCATGCAGAACGCCTACGACCTCTGGCACGCGGAACGCCAGATCGACACGAGCGGTATGCCTCGCCTGAAAGCGGCCTCTTAAGTCCCAAAAGGGGAAGGGGTTTGGGGACACTCGTTTCCCCAAACGGGTTCGGGCGGTCGCCCGAGCGCGCAGCGCCGCGCGCTGGCGAAGTTACGGATTTTGCACCCGCCCCTCACCCTCACCGTAACCCCGTGTCGAGGCGGAGCATCGCTCCGCGATGACGTACTGGGAGAGGGAAAGTGCCTCAGATCTTCTGGTTATACGCGCCGACTTCGGGGTGTTTGGCGAGAGTTGCGTCAAGATCGGCGAAGATGGCGCGCATGTTGGCCTCCGACACGGGGCTTTCGACGACGACGACCAGTTCCGGCTTATTGGACGATGCCCGGATCAGGCCCCAGGTGCCGTCGGCGAGCACGACACGCACGCCGTTGACGGTGATGCAATCGACGACCTTCTGGCCGGCGACTGTGCCCCCCTTGGCGAGCACGTCTTTGTAATGGGCGATGACCTGATCCACGATGCCGTACTTGGCTTCATCGGCGCAGTGGGGCGACATGGTGGGCGAACCCCAAGTCTTGGGCAGCGCATTCTTGAGGTCGGCGAGCGTTTTGGTTGGCGCGCGGTCGAGCATGTCGAGAACGGCGAGGCCTGCCACCAAGCCGTCGTCGTAGCCGCGACCGAGCGGAGGTTGGAAGAAGAAGTGGCCGGATTTTTCAAAGCCGACAAGCGCTTTGATCTCGTGGGTATAGCGCTTCATGTAGGAGTGGCCGGTCTTCCAGTAGACTGTCGTCGCGCCCTGGGCTTTCAAAACCGGGTCGGTGAGGAACAGGCCGGTTGATTTCACGTCGGCGACGAACTTGGCGTTCTTGTGGATTGCCGAGATATCGCGGGCGAGCATGACGCCAACCTTGTCAGCGAAGATCTCGTCGCCGGTGTTGTCAACGACGCCGCAGCGGTCCCCGTCTCCGTCAAAACCAAGGCCCACGTCGGCCTTGTGCTTATTGACCGCGTCCGCGATGGCATGAAGCATCTTCATGTCTTCAGGGTTGGGGTTGTAGCGCGGGAACGAGTGATCGAGTTCCACGTCGAGGGGGATGACCTCGGCACCTATCGCTTTGAGGACTTGCGGGGCGAAAGCGCCTGCCGTCCCGTTGCCGCAGGCGCAGACGACCTTGAGCTTGCGCTTGAGCTTTGGGCGGTCGGTCAGGGAAGCGATGTAGCGCTCGCCGAAGTTTTCGACAAAATGGTAACTGCCCGCGCCGGGCTTTGCCTTAATCGCGCCGTTGAGGACGATGTCCTTCAATCGGCCCATCTCGTCGGGTCCAAAGGTCAAGGGGCGGTTCATACCCATCTTGATGCCGGTCCAGCCGTTGTCGTTGTGGCTGGCGGTGACCATCGCGACGCCTTCAACATCGAGCGCGAACTGGGCGTAATAAGCCATCGGCGAAAGCGCCAGACCGATGTCGAACACCTCGAAGCCGCCCATGATCAGGCCGTTGATCAGAGCCTGTTTTACCGAGCCCGAATACCAGCGGAAATCGTGTCCGACGACGATGCGCTTTTTAACGCCGCGCTCATCAAACAGTGCAGCCATCCCCAAGCCGATTGCATTGAGCCCCATGAGGTTGATTTCCTCGGGGAACAACCAGCGCGCGTCGTATTCGCGGAAGCCCGTCGGCTTGACGAGGGGGAAGCGCTCGAAATCGGCGGTGTTGGGCAATAAGTCGGCGCGCGGCGTCGGCAGCATGTAGAACTCCGGATGGGTGTGCAGGCAAAACACAAAGGATTGGCGCAGACATAGCGCCGAATCCTAAACAATCCACGCTTGTGTGAAGGTTCAATCGTGGCCAACCTGTGACAGGGGGCTGTGGCCTATCGGACCATGCCTGTCGCGAGCGGGCATTGACCCAGGCCAATGATCCGTACCCGTGATCTTGTACGAATTGGCAATACGCTATCTCATTTTGATTGGTGCGAAGGGACTTGGAAAACTCGGGCGCATCGTCGTACTATGCAACGAACGTATGGTTATGAAAATCAAAGCATAGCGAAACGGTTGTGCAAATAAAAACGTAACACTTCCTGGGAGGGAACATGCTCAAGGCACTGGTAATTGATCCGGGTAAATGCACGGGCTGCAAGCAGTGCGAAATGGCGTGTTCGTACGAAAACGAAAACGAATTCAATGTTTCGAAGTCGCGCATCCGGGTATTCGATTTCCACGAGCAGGGAAAGATGGTTCCCTATACCTGCACCCAGTGCGCGGAAGCATGGTGTCAGCAGGCTTGCCCCGTGAACGCGATCACGACTGACGCGATGGGCGTCAAGAACGTCAATGAAAACATCTGCGTGGGCTGTAAGGTTTGCACCATCGCCTGCCCGTTTGGCACAATCAACTACAATGCCTCCACCGGCAAAGTCATCAAGTGCGATCTGTGCCAGGGTAGCCCCGCCTGTGTCGAAGCCTGCCCGACGGCGGCCATCACCTATCAAGACGTTGAGCAAACTGGATTCGACAAGATGAAGCAGTGGGCAGCGATTGCAGGACAAGGCGAGCAGACGGGCGCTAAAGCCCCGGTTGCCAAGCATTAACGAGCACGCTGGACGCAACCATTAAGACGCACGGCCGCCGACGCTAGCGAGCGCGGGCTGCGCAAAAAACAGGAGATGAACATGGGTTGGACAGGCAAAATTCTACGTATCGATTTGACGAACCGCACCGTCAAAACGGAGGCCACCCATAAGGAATGGGCGCAACAATATTTGGGGCAGCGCGGATTGGCGACCAAGTATCTGGTTGAGGAAATCGACGCGAAAGTCGACCCGCTCAGCCCGCAAAACAAGCTGATTTTTGCCACCGGCCCGTTGACCGGCACTGCGGCCTCGACCGGTGGCCGCTATTCGGTCATCACCAAAGGCCCCCTGACGAACGCTATCGCCTGCTCGAATTCGGGCGGGTATTGGGGTGCTGAGTTGAAGTTCGCCGGCTGGGATATGGTGATCCTGGAAGGCAAGGCCTCCTCGCCCGTCTACATCACCATTTTCGACGACAAAGCTGAAATCCGCGAAGCCGGGGAAATCTGGGGCACGTCCGTCTGGCACACCGACGAGTGGATCAAGAAGCGTCACCAAGATCCGATGATCCACGTATCCGGCATTGGAATCGCTGGTGAAAAGCAAGTTTTGTATTCGGCCATCGTCAACGACCTGCATCGTGCGGCCGGGCGGTCGGGTGTCGGTGCTGTGATGGGCTCCAAGAACGTCAAGGCCATTGCTGTTCGCGGCACCGGCGGTACCAAGGTGCGTGACGGCAAGGCTTTCCTCGCCGCAACGGCTGCTGGCAAAAAAGTGCTCCAGGGCAACGGCGTCACCGGACAAGGCTTGCCCACGTACGGCACTCAGGTGTTGATGAACGTCATCAACGAAGCCGGCGCGATGCCGACCCGCAACTCGCGCGATGTCCAGTTCGAAGGTGCCCACGATATTTCCGCCGAAGCGATGGCAACCCCGCGTAAGACCGACGGCAAGCCGAACCTGCTGACGAACCAGGCCTGTTTTGGTTGCACCATTGCCTGCGGCCGCATCTCCAAGATCGACGAGACCCACTTTACGATCAAGAACAAGCCGGAATACTGGAAGGCCTCGGGCGGCCTTGAATATGAAGCGGCTTGGGCGCTGGGCTCCAACACCGGGGTCAAAGATCTCGAAGCGTTGACCTACGTCAACTTCATCTGCAACGAGCAGGGCCTCGACCCGATCTCGTTTGGCGCAACCGTTTCGGCGGCGATGGAACTCTTCGAACTCGGTATCCTGACTAAGGAAATGACCGGCGGCATCGAGCTCAAGTTCGGCTCGGCTGAAGCGCTTGTTCAGTGCGTCGAGTTGACCGGCAAGGGCGAGGGCTTCGGTATGGAGCTGGGCCTTGGCTCGGCACGCCTCACCGCAAAGCACGGTCGCCCGGAGCTTTCGATGGCATCCAAGGGTCAGGAATTCCCAGCCTACGACGGTCGCGGGATTCAGGGCATTGGCCTCGCTTATGCAACCTCGAACCGTGGCGGCTGCCATTTGCGCGGCTACACGATCTCGTCGGAAATCTTCGGCATCCCCGAAAAAACCGATCCGCTATCGACGGTTGGTAAAGCTGGCCTGGTAAAAGCGTTCCAGGACGCAACCGCCGCCGTGGATAGCTCTGGCCTCTGTGTCTTCACGACGTTTGCCTGGACGCTCAACGACATCGCACCGCAGGTCGATGCGGCCGTCGAAGGCGGGTGGACCCCGGAACGCCTGGTCGAGATGGGCGAGCGCATCTGGAACATGGAACGCCAGTTCAACAACCGCGCCGGCTTCACCGCCAAGGACGACAGCTTGCCCCCGCGTTTCCTCAAGGAAGCCGCCAAGACTGGCCCCGCCAAGGGGCTGGTCAGTGGCCTCGATACCATGCTGCCCGAGTACTACGCGCTGCGCGGCTGGACCAAGGACGGCGTACCGACGAACGAGACAGTTGCGCGTCTGGGACTGTAGGACCCGCTCCAGCAACCTCCCTTTTTGTAGCCCAGAAAGGGAGGGGGGTTGGGGGACTTGTTCTCCCGAGCGGGCCGAAGGCGAAGCCGACTAACCAAACAAGCGCGACAACCCAATCGCGCAGCGCATTTATCCAGCACCGGCGGCTGTAAGGAAACCAACAATGAATTACGTCATTCTGGGCGCTGGCCCCGCCGGTGTCACGGCTGCTGAAACGATCCGGGGACTTGATAGGACGGGCAACATTACCTTGATCGGTGGCGAACCTGAGCCGCCGTATTCGCGTATGGCTATCCCGTATTTGCTGCATGGCGCGGTTGGCGAACCGGGCACTTATCTGCGCCAGGATCCCAAGCATTACGACGCGCTTAATATCAAGTACGTCACCGGTAAAGTCGGCGGCATCGACACCAAGACCAAGCGCTTGTTCATGTCGGGTGCTGATACGTTGAATTATGACAAGCTGCTGATCGCAACGGGTGCCTCACCGATCATTCCGCGGGTGCCGGGTGCGAACCTGCCCGGCGTGCATTCCTGCTGGACGTTGTCGGACGCGCGCGAAATCCTGAGATTGGCGGATAAAGGCGCACCTGTCGTTTTGGTCGGCGCGGGCTTTATCGGTTCCATCGTGCTGGAGGCGCTGCATCAGCGCGGCTGCGATCTGACGGTGGTGGAAGTCGCCCCCCGCATGGTCGCCCGCATGATGGATGAAACCGCGGGCGGCATGTTGGGCCGTTGGTGCGTGTCCAAGGGCGTCAAGGTGATGACCGGCACCAAGGTCGAGGGCATTACCCAAGCAGCAGGCGCCAACGGTGCAACATTGTCGGTTGGCCTGTCTGATGGCAAATCGGTTCCAGCCAAGCTTGTTGTGCTAGCCGTCGGCGTGCGCTCGAACACGAGCTTCCTGATCGGCTCAAACATCGACATCAACCACGGGATCAAGGTCGACGAAACGCTGCAAACTTCGGTTCGTGATGTGTATGCTGCGGGCGATTGCTGCGAAGGAATCGACATTTCCACGGGTAAACCCGACATGTTGGCGATCCAGCCCGTAGCCGTCGAGCACGGCCGTTTGGCCGGTCAGAACATGGCGGGACGGCGCACGCCCCATCTTGGCTCGCTCAACATGAACGTGCTGGATACGTTGGGCCTGATCTCGTCATCGTTCGGGCTTTGGCAGGGTGCGCCGGGTGGGCAAACCTCCAAGGTGATCGACGAAGACAAGTTCAAGTACCTGAAGCTCGAATTTCTCGGCGATAAGATGGTGGGCGCGCAGTGCGTCGGCCTGACGGATCACGTCGGCATGCTGCGCGGACTTATCCAAACCGGATTCCGGCTCGGCTCTTGGAAAGAAAAGTTGATGCAATCGCCTGAGCGCTTGCGCGAAGCCTATGTCGCGTTATCCCAAGGTGCGGGCGGCCATGGTCCCATCGCGCCGCACGTCAACGCGCCGGTCGCAAAAGGCTGATGCAGATTACGCTGAAATTATACGCGCAGCTCGGTCAATTCCTGCCCCCGCATGCCGCGCGCAATCAAGCCGAGATCGAGGTCGCGGACGCCACCTCGATCTGGCAGGTGATCGACGCCTACAATGTACCGCGCGGCATGTGCCACCTCGTCCTCGTCAACGGCCATTTCAAAGCTCCTGCCATCCGCGACGAGGTCCTATTGCAGCCAGGAGACGCTCTGGCTATCTGGCCCCCGGTGGCGGGTGGCTGACATGGGCGTCGAAAAGCTGATGTCATTGAGCCTGCGGGAGTTCCAGCACTCGCTCCAGCCGTTGGTAGGGCACCCGATTGGCGATGTCACCGCTATCGAAATCGTGCTACCTCAAGGTGGAGTGGCGATCCAGTATGAACCCCGTCCCAGCGTCTGCCTTGGCGGCCTGCTCGACATGCCCCGCGCACTGGTCACGCTCACTTTCAGTGACGTTCCGCCCGATCAGCAGGTTGCATTCCTGAGGCGCTTTGACCTCGCCTTCCAACGCGGCGGCGGTTGAGGGAGTCACCCCGTCTCAAAGTGGCACACGGATTAATAAGTTAGAAAGCCGGGTCTGATATCTTTCATGCAGTATATGTTCTGCATGGAAGGCATACGGTTATGCTTCACGATTGGTCCCACTCTCAGTCCAAGACCGAAAAGTTCCCGTTCTGGTCGCGGATGGAACTGCTCCGCATTGGCGTGATCGCAGGATTGGCCATCGTGCCGATGTCGGTCGCAGCCATCGACGCACCTAGGCAGAAACCAGCAGGCCTTACTCGCCCTGCAGAACCCGCTGCCGATGTCCAGACCGGGCGCCTGTTGTCTACCCGGCATGTCACATTCGATGTGAAAGCGCTAGATATGGCATCCCTTGGCGACGCCGAGCCCGAAAAGGCCCGCTAAACTCACTCGAAGTTCAGGTTTCGCGAGCCGTGCCCGACATCGCGGCTTCGGCTGCAGCCTTGCGCTGCCGCTCTTCCAAGACCCGGGCAAGGAGCACCTTCACGCCGTCGAGGTCGCGCAAGTAGATGTCGCGCTCGGGTGTTGGGAATTCAATCCCGTTATTCTGGAACGCGTGGTAAACGGCGGTCCGCAGTTGTGTTTGAACTTCGCCGCTTCTGTTCACGTCTGAAACGACAACGCTGATTGAATACTCCAAAGCATCGGGGCCGAGGTTGTCCAGGCTGACGTTCGGCGGCGGTTGCTGCATGGCGTTTGGCACCGACTTTACGACGTCTGCGAGCACTGCGAGTACTTTGGCTGGATCGGATTTGTAAGACGCGTTGACCTTGATCGCAACGCGGGCGAGTGAGTTTCGATGGGTCCAGTTCGTCACGACATTAGTGATCAGTTCTGAGTTGGGGACGATGAGGCTCGACTTGTCGCCGGTCTCGATTTCAGTGGAGCGCACCGAGATAGACCGCACGAAGCCTTGTCCGCCACCGCGCAAAACGATGAGGTCGCCGACTTTGATGGGGCGCTCGACGAGCAGGATCAGGCCCGATACAAAGTTGTTGACGATCGATTGCAAGCCAAACCCGATGCCGACCGACAACGCGCCAGCCAGGATGGCGAGGTTGGTAATGTCGATCCCGCCGAATGAAATTGCCGTAATCGCCGCCAGTGCAAAGCCGCCGTAGCCGACGCCCTGATGGATTGAATTTGCGATGCCGGGGTCCATCCGGTCTGGACGCAGGACAGACGATTGGAGCCAGCGTTGCGTGAGGCGGGTTGCAAACAGCAGTCCGAGGAACAGGGCCAGCGCGAGCAGGATGCGCAACAGCGAGATCCGTAGCTGCCCGATCTGGAAACCGAGCAGCGCCGACTTGGACGTCGCCAAGACGTCGGTGCTGGCAAAGCCCCATGCTAAGAACAGAGCCGGGATGGCAACGCAGGCCAGCACGATGTGCAAGAGAATCGAGAGCGTGCGGGCAATTAGCCGCCGCTGCCCCTCCTCGACGCCCAGACCTTTCGATAACCATCCACCCAACATTGTCTTCGGCGAGGCGATGGTCCGCTCGCTGGTGCGGATGACAAGTTGGAGCAGGATTACGAGAACGACAAAGCTGCCGGTGATCACAACCTGTCCGGCGGCAAAACGGCTGAGCG
>JANOVN010000202.1:0-7049 GCA_031417455.1 Hyphomicrobiaceae bacterium
CAGCGCGCATAAGTCAGAACTTATGCCCGCTGGTATAACCCGCTCGGGAGGAACCTCCCGAACCCTCCTTTTTTTGAGCCACAAAAAGGGAGGGGGCTTGGGGGAACACGTTCCACCAATTGGGCCGAGGCAAAGCCGACCAAACATAAGCAACGCGAAAGCTCGCCGCGAAACGCCGTCACAACCGCTCATCCAAGATCGAGAACCACCATGGGATCGACCGCCAAAATTTCACCCTTTGCGCCCAAGACCTTAGCGGTGTTGCCGCCAATCGACGGGGTGCGCTATGCTACCGCGCAGGCCGGCATCAAGTACAAGGGCCGCACGGACCTTATGATCGCGGTGTTCGACGAGGGCACGGTGGCGGCTGGCGTTTTGACCCAGTCCAAAACGAGTTCAGCGCCGGTGCTGCAGTGCCGCGAGAGCTTGGCATCGGGCGCGAGGGCACGTGCGCTTGTCGTCAATTCGGGGAATTCGAACGCGTTTACCGGCCAGCGCGGCAAGGAGGCCGTCGATATGACCGTCGCCTCCGCTATGGCTGCGACCGGCACGGCGGAACCGGGTGGCATCTACGTCGCGTCGACGGGTGTCATCGGCGAACCGTTGGAGGCAGGCAAGTTCTGCGGCCTGCTGGGGTCGCTTGCTAAGTCGGCCAAGCCCGACATGTTCGAGGCCGCTGCGCGGGCGATCATGACCACGGACACCTACCCCAAGCTTGCCACCCGCAGGGTCGATTTCGGCGGCGTTTCCGTGACCATCAACGGCTTCTGCAAGGGCGCTGGCATGATCGCCCCCGACATGGCGACCATGCTGTGCTTCATGTTTACCGATGCGGCCATCGACGGTCGCGTTCTGCAGCGAATGATCAGCAAGCAAGCCGACCTTACGTTCAACTGCATGACGGTCGACGGCGATACGTCGACGAGTGATACGTGCCTGTTGTTTGCAACGGGTACCGCCGCCAAGCGGGGACAGTCACCGGTCATCGAAGCTGCCGACCCGCGCCTTGCCTCGTTCGAGGCGGCTCTTCGCGACCTTATGCAGGATCTGGCAATCCAGGTCGCCAAGGACGGCGAGGGACTGAGTAAGTTCGTCACGTTTGAAGTGACTGGGGCCGAAAGTTGGTGGGCTGCGCGCCAGATTGCGCGGTCGTGCGCCAACTCGCCAATCCTCAAGACGGCAATCGCTGGCGAAGACCCTAACTGGGGGCGCGTGGTTATGGCGGTCGGAAAGTCCGGCGAGGCTGCGGACCGCGACAAGCTTTCGATCTGGTTTGGACCCCACATCGTCGCCCGTAATGGCGAGCGCGCCGCTGAGTATGTCGAGGCGACGGTCGCTGGATACATGAAGAATTCCGAGATCGTGATCGGGATCGACGTGGGCGTCGGCGGTGGGGCGGCCACAGTTTGGACCTGCGATCTGACGCACGATTATGTGTCGATCAATGCGGATTACCGGTCGTAGATTTCGTGCAGTGAAGTGCAAGGGGGCGCTTCTTGCTTGCGCGTGGCAGCCCCACCAACCCCACGCGCTGGAAGCAAGCCCGGAGTGAACCGGACCTGCTTTGGCCCCATTGCCCCCATAACAAAAGGGATCTCATGCGGATTGTTCTCGTTGCGGCGGCAGCGCTGGTGGATGTCGACAACCGGGTGCTGATTGCCCAACGTCCGGCGGGTAAGTCCATGGCGGGGCTGTGGGAATTTCCAGGCGGCAAGGTCGAGGCGGGGGAGACACCGGAAGCAGCGCTACGGCGTGAGCTCGCCGAAGAACTCTCCATCGATGTGTGTGAGACGTGCCTCGCCCCGTTCACGTTTGCCAGTCATGCCTACGAGACGTTTCACCTGCTGATGCCACTCTATCTGTGCCGTCAGTGGGAGGGCGAAATTACGCCGCGCGAGGGCCAAGACATTGCCTGGGTGCGCGCCAGCAAGCTTTCGACCTACCCCATGCCGCCTGCCGATCTGCCGCTCATTCCCTGGCTGCGGGATTTGCTTGCGTAATCATTTTGTTCCATCTATGTTCAAGCCATGAGAACGCATTTAGCACCCGACGACATCGCATTGGCCGCGTTGCGCGACGGGCAGCTCGCCGAGCGCCGTGCGCGCTACCGCGCGGGACTATGGGCGGAATTCTTTGCCGCGATTTATCTCTCGGCCAAGGGCTTCCGGATCCTCGCCCGCCGCTACAAAACTCATTCGGGCGAGATCGACTTGATCGCGGTGCGCGGCGGCATCGTCACCTTTGTCGAGGTCAAAGCGCGGCGGACATTCGAAGCGGCGGAATTCTCGATTTCAACTCGACAATCCAAACGGATCCGCAAAGCTGCGGAACGATGGATGTCGACCAGCCCGCGCTATCGCAATTTTGAGCAGCGATTCGATGCGCTTTACATTCTACCGAGGCGGTTACCTGTGCATTTGGCGGGCGGCGCTTGATGGCCCGTGCTAAATCCAGTCCTTTCTGGACCGTCGTGGAGCCGCACTGATGTCTCGCCCTCTCAAGATTGCCTGCCAAATGGATCCGGTGGAGCGGATCGACATCCGTGGCGACAGCACGTTTGCGCTACTGCTTGAAGCTCAGCGGCGCGGGCACGACCTGTTTTATTATACGCCGCCCGATCTGGCGTTGATCGGCAGCTGTCTGATGGCGCGCGGGCAGTCGATCCGGGTACAGGACGTCATAGGCTGCCATTTTGCCTTGAGTAATCCCCGGACCATCGACCTTTCAACATGCGATGCGGTGCTGCTGCGGCAGGATCCGCCGTTCGACATGGCCTATATCACCACGACCCACCTGCTCGAACGCATCCATCCCAAGACGCTGGTGGTCAACGATCCTGCACATGTGCGAAACGCGCCTGAAAAGCTTTGGGTACTCGATTTCCTCGATCTGATGCCGCCGACAATCGTGACGCGGCAACTCGCCGACGTGATGGCGTTTCGCGCCGAACATAAGGACATCATCGTCAAACCGCTCTACGGCAACGGCGGGGCGAGTGTGTTTCGCATCCGGCATGACGATTCCAATCTCGCCGCGCTGGTCGAGTTGTTCCAGACCGTGTTCCGCGAGCCGTTCATGGTCCAGCAATACAGACCCGAAGTCCGCGCGGGGGATAAGCGGATCATACTCGTTGACGGCAAACTGGCGGGCGCGGTCAACCGCGTGCCCGCAGCAGATGAAACGCGGTCCAACCTCCATGTGGGCGGCACGGCGGCGGCGGTCGAGATTACCGCGCGGGACAAGGAAATCTGCGACCGGCTCGGCCCCGAGCTTGTCCGGCGCGGGTTGATTTTCACCGGCATCGATGTGATCGGGCCGTATCTCACCGAGATCAATGTCACCTCGCCAACGGGGATCCGGCAGATCAAATCATTCGGTGGAGCCGACATCGCAAGCCTGATTTTCGACGCCATCGAACGGCGCGTCACAGAAGCAAAAGGTCAATCCGCCACATAATGTTCTCTTATTGTTCTTGACGAGAACATTGCGGAATGGTAGGTGTGATCGATGGTTGGGCGTCGGGCGCACCACAAGAGAAAGCTTTCCCCATGTACGGTCAGATGTCCACGCTCGCGTTCGTCGGGATCGAAGCCCGGCATGTTCAGGTTCAGGTTCGCGTTACACCAGGCCAGCCAGCGTTCGCCATCGTGGGGTTACCAGACAAGGCGGTGGCCGAAAGCCGGGAGCGGGTTCGTAACGCGCTGCATGCGATCGGGTTGGGGCTGCCGGGCAAACACATCACGGTGAACCTCGCGCCTGCCGATTTGCCGAAAGAAGGCAGTCATTTTGATCTTCCGATCGCGCTCGCCTTGATGGCATCGCTGGGGGCGATTGCGCCGGATGCGATTGCCGGTTACGCGGCCATCGGTGAATTGGCACTGGATGGGTCGATCCGGAAAGTGCCGGGCGCGTTGCCGGCCGCGATTGGTGCCAATGCCATCGGAAAAGGGCTTATCTGCCCCGCTGATGGTGGTGCGGAGGCGGCATGGGCCGGAGAAGACGTCGATATCATCGCGCCGCCCCACCTCCTCGCTCTCGTCAATCATTTCAAGGGGTTGCAAACTCTGCGACGGCCCGAGCCCAATCTAGAGCGGGAGGTTGCGTTCCTACCCGATCTCAAGGACATCAAGGGGCAGGATACGGCCAAGCGGGTGCTCGAAATTGCCGCCGCTGGCGGTCATAATCTACTGATGATTGGACCGCCCGGTTCGGGGAAGTCGATGCTTGCTTCGCGGCTGCCGTCGATCCTGCCGCCGTTGCAACCCGAAGAAATGCTCGAAGTCTCAATGATTCACAGCCTTGCTGGCGAACTCATGGGCGGCAAGCTTGCGATCGATCGTCCGTTTCGCACGCCGCACCACTCGGCCAGCATGGCAGCACTCGTCGGCGGGGGATCGCGCCCCAAGCCGGGGGAGGTCAGCTTGGCTCATCTGGGCGTGCTGTTCCTAGACGAGTTGCCCGAGTTCACCCCCCAGGTCCTCGACAGCCTGCGGCAGCCTATCGAGACGGGCGAGACCGTGATCGCGCGGGCAAACCACCGCATCACATATCCGTCCCGGTTCCAGTTGATTGCCGCCATGAACCCTTGCCGGTGCGGCGGGGGATCGGCTGGAAATTCGTGCAAGCGCGGGCCAAAATGCGCTTCCGACTATCAGGCGCGCATCTCGGGGCCGCTGCTGGACCGCATCGACTTGCAGATCGAGGTTCCAGCGGTGTCAGCGTCCGATCTCGTTTTGCCAGCTCCAACCGAAAGCAGCGCAGACGTGCGCGCGCGGGTGGCTG
The DNA here is from genome assembly GCA_031417455.1 of Hyphomicrobiaceae bacterium. Lineage (GTDB taxonomy): Bacteria > Pseudomonadota > Alphaproteobacteria > Rhizobiales > Hyphomicrobiaceae > JANXVY01. The sequence goes on from JANOVN010000202.1 coordinate 4,783, forward strand.
GTGCCCGCCGGATGCAGCGCGAGCGGCTGGCGTTCCACGGCGTCAAGAGCTTGGGAAACAAGGGACCTCGCACCAACGCTGACTGCTCGGGGCAATTGCTCGAGCAGATCGCAATGCCCGATGACATTGGTCTCGCCTTGTTAAGACAGGCGGCTGATACGCTGGGGTTGTCGGCTCGCGGATTTCACCGGACTCTCAAGGTTGCGCGCACGATTGCCGATCTCGACGGGGAAGAACGGGTCGGCCGCATGCATATCGCGGAGGCTCTCAGCTATCGTCGCGAGACCTTGTCGCGGGCGCAGGCGGCTTGAAGTTCGCCAGACATTTAGGTTCGTGGTCCGGCCAGCGACTAGAGCACGTTCGCTCTTGATTGACTCAAATTCAGCGTGCGAACGCGCTCTAGGTCTTTGCTTTTAGAGACTGATTCACGTTCTCGATGTCCGCAAATGCTTCCATCTCAAACGATCAGGCTCTAGGTCTTTGCTTTTAGAGACTGATTCACGTTCTCGATGTCGGCAAATGCTGCCATCTCAAACGATCAGGCTCTAGGGTCCTTCCGGTTTTGATTGAAATCGCGGAACGATCCTAGCTCATTGTTTTGTCGTGCTTCTTTTCCGGAAAACCGCGCACACCCCCGCCTTCGCGGGGGCATGCTTTGCCCGGAGCACTCTAGGCCTGACCGAATGGTTTGACTTCGAGGTTGTGCTGCATCTGAGCGGCTTCGAGGGTGTTTTTGAGGAGGCAGGCGATGGTCATCGGGCCGACGCCGCCGGGAACGGGCGTGATAGCGCCCGCGACTTTGACGGCTTCGTCGAAGGCTACGTCGCCGACGAGTTTGCCTTTTCCATCGGGGCCGGTGATGCGGTTGATGCCGACGTCGATGACGATGGCACCGGGCTTGATCCAGCTGCCCTTGACAAACTCGGGGCGGCCGACGGCGGCAACGAGGATGTCGGCGCGGCGGCAGACGGCTTCGAGGTCGCGGGTGCGGGAGTGGGCGACGGTGACGGTGCAATCTTCCTTGATCAGGAGCTGCGCCATCGGTTTGCCGACGATGTTGGAACGGCCGACGACCACGGCGTCGAGACCTTTAAGGCTCGGCATCACGGACTTGGCCAGAATGATCGAACCCGTGGGGGTGCAAGGGACAAGGCATCGGTCGCCGATCGACAAACGGCCGACGTTCACGGCATGAAAGCCGTCAACGTCCTTGTTGGGGTCGATGGCTTCGATGACCTTTAGGCTGTCGATGTGCTTGGGGAGCGGCATCTGGACGAGGATGCCGTGGATGGTGGGGTCGCGATTGAGTTCGCCGACGAGGGCTAACAGCGCTGCTTCGCTGGTTTCGACCGGGAGCTTATGCTCGACCGACTTCATTCCGACTTCGACGGTTTGGAGGGCCTTGTTCTTGACGTAGACCTTGCTGGCGGGGTCCTCGCCGACGAGCACCACCGCCAGCCCGGGTACAAAGCCGTGATCGCGCTTTAACTCGGCAACCTGCGCGCCGACGTTCGCGCGGACCTGTGCGGCGATGGCTTTGCCATCGATAATGCGGGCTTGTGACATCGTTTCTTTCCCTTACGTTTTTGGCTTGTTTGCTTGAAGGACTGCCAGCTGTTCGTGCAAGCGCGCGGCCATCGCACCCGGCTCGGCGCTGATGGTCACGGTCTTGACGCGCGATTTTTGCCCCGCAGTCAGCGACACACTACTTTTGGCTATATCGAGCCAATCCGCAATGAGACGTTCGAGCGCGCTATTGGCTTTCCCGTCGGCTGGCACGGCGCGCACGCGGGCGGCAAGGGCTGGGCCTTCCGCGCTTTCGCACATTCCCTCAACACGGTCGTTGTAAGATTTCGGCGTCAGGCGGACCCGCAATTCCAATCCCCGCGAGGTGAGGCGGCAGATCGGCGGCAGGTCTGCACTCAAGCGACGGCCTTGGCGATGTTCGGCAAGACGACCGATTGGATGAACTGGCACCCCAACAAGAGGACAATCGGCGAAATGTCGATGGCGCCGAGGTTTGGCAGAATAGAGCGAATCGGACGCAGGAGGGGTTCGGTCACCGCCAAGAGGGCCTGATAAATGGCGCGGACGGTCGGGTTGTGAGGGTTCACAACGCCAAAGCCCATCAGCCAAGACAAGATCACGCTCGCGAAAATGATGTAGATGTACATCGAGATGAGCCCGCTGATAAAAAGCAAAAGTTCCTGCATCGGGTCTATCCGTTGTTTTTGACTGCGCTAGCCGACATCTAGCGGTGTGGCGGC
>JANOVN010000203.1:0-1834 GCA_031417455.1 Hyphomicrobiaceae bacterium
GATGGCTGGCAATCAGAAGATGAAATTCCACTGCTTGATGAAACGGTTCTCATTGTCACGACGAGCCGCAACAGCGCGGGAAAGCTCGTGACCAGCGCCACCGCGTTCCGCATCATCGGCCCTGGTTCGCGCGAGACAATCCTATTCACGGACTATCGCGCAAACGTCGAGACGACAACGCCGCCACGGGTTACGGCGTCCATCTGCGAAGCCCAGCATAAGCGCGTTCTGTCGCGTATTTCAGAGGTGAAGGCCGCTGCGATCGCTCATCAGAACAACCTCAATGCGGGGCTCTAAAGATGAGTAGTCCCGCTGTCTGGCACCCGTTTATCACGACAACGCGGATCGAGGCTCTGTGCCGCCGCCGGTCCCGTTGAACCGATGGTCCAGGCCTTTGTCTTTCGTGTGGGGCTGAGGTTGACGGGGTCGACTTCGACGCTCAAGGCGTCGGCTGTGAAAGCTGCGACTCGCCGACGGTGTGTTGCTGAGAAGAATTGATGATGATGGATTTCAATCGCTAACCAGCAACGCCCACCAGCTTCACGAGTGCAAGTTATGCGACGATTAAAGCCTACCCGCGAAAGCTATATCCCGAAGAAAAGCACCAAGGTGTGCGATAAGAATAGCGATGCCATTGCTTATATTTGCGATGATGTCGTTGGCGGTCAAACGCTCTATAGCGTGACGGCCTTTTGCGCAAAACGCCAAAAGCCAGATTTGCATATCACCTGCAAATCGCCAGCAGCCCGCGAAGCCGAGGCCCGGCGCTATTTCGAAAGCCGCCGCCTGTCGATTGAATTGAAAGCCAAGACCCGTGACCAGAACAAGCCCTACAATCGGTTGGTTCTGGGTCAGGTGCTGACGGGCTCTTGGGGTTACGATCAGACCAACGTCGAGGCTTGGCAGGTCATTGCACTTGTCGGAACAGCGACGGTGAAGATCCAGCGCGTCGGACTGATGCCGACCAAGTCGACCGGCGATATGTCGGGCTACGTCATCCCGTGTCCCGACCTGTTCACAACGCCGCCTGAAATCCTGACCAAACGCGTGTTTGGCGACCGCGGCAGGATGGACCATTGCGGCCTGACCCCTTGGGAAGGCCGCCCCCTCTACGAAAGCAGCTACGCCTAAACCCCTCTTCACCCACCCATCCACCGTTTGCTCGATCATAGAGAGTGCCCCGTCATGCCCGATGCCCATCCGTTCGCCGATGCAACCCGAATCAGCTGTTACAGCCGCGCAGACGCCTTGGCCGACGGCGTGCTGATCAACCTTTCGAGCATCGGCCGGGAGGCCGGGTTGCGATTTCCGGTGGCGATCACCCGTGCGGCGTGGGAGGCGTGGATCGGCTGGACCGCTGAGGACACGAAGCGGCAAACCTACCAGGACGAGCCGGGACGGGCGTGGGACGTGGTCCATATGCTGGCCGTCAAACTGCGCGCGATTACGCGCTCGCGGCCCAACGACGCCAATTCCGATATCAAGTTCCAGTTCTACGCGGTGCCGCGCGGTGGGCGGGGAACGCGCCCGCGCCTGACGACACTCAAATGCGTGTGCGGCCCCGGCGACGACGCCGAACCCGTGCTCACAATCCTCACCCTCACGGAGGATTGAGCCGATGAAACCAGCGCGCCCGCTTGCGATCAAGACCACCGTGACCATCCGGCTTGTCTGGGAAGGGATCATCCTGCGTCTGCGGTACACCTACAAGCACCGCCGCGTGCGCCACTATTGGACGCCCGATCCAACCGGCGATCTGATCGAAGTCAGCGTGATCGGACCGAACGCCGATCTTTGCCCCCAGATCGGCAGCCGGATTGAAATCGGCACCCGC
>JANOVN010000204.1:0-3394 GCA_031417455.1 Hyphomicrobiaceae bacterium
TTCCCGCTCGCCCCGCCAACTCCAAATATCGTCCCTCGTAGGGCGCCATAGCGCAGCCTATTGCGCCGACCCCAAATCCGTTGCCCGACGGCGCAATCCGCCAAGGGGCTATTTCGCCCTACGCCGGTCCCGCGTCTGCTCAACAAACTTATCCCCGCCCCCTTCCGCACGCCGCATAATAACCAGTTACCTCTCGCGCAGCGCCATAACACATTGAAAAATATCACATAAAACGAAATCACCCTTTGACACCGAACCGCTCCTGACGTATAAAAAGATATAACCCGGAACGTATGACTTGAAGCCCAGCGGGCGCCTCCTCTTGTGCTCACGCGCTTAAAGCGCTCCGCACGTGGCGCGGCACCAACCGCGGGTCGCTATCGCTTCCTGCGCAGTCGCGCCGATCCAGCGCCACGACCCATCCAACAGCAAACGCCGCGTATCAAATATGCAAACCGGCCCGCCCATCTCGTTCCCCCTCTCCCCCTGGGGAGAGGGTTGGGGTGAGGGGTGCTGCTCCCCCACTCCCGACTTCCTTACTTTACGAGGTCCCATGCCCATCGATGACGCCACCTGGGCGCAGGTGCGCGCTGCCTATAGTGCAAACGAAATTTCCATCGCCGCCGTTTGCAAAAAATTCCAGATGTCATCTGGAACGCTCTACAAGCGGCGCGTCGCCGAAGGTTGGACCTTGCGAGGCACTCAACCCGCAGCGCTAACGGCCAAAGGCAAGCGCCCCAAAGTGGCATCCGTACTTGCGACCGCATCGCTTGACGATCCACCGCCTCAGGCCCCGCCCACCGCAAAAACCCACGCCACCACCTCGCGCGCTGCCCGTGCCGCCCTCATCCTGCGCCTCTACAACGCAATCGATCTCAAGCTGACCCAGATGGAAAAACTCATGTCCGACCCCGACGCCACGCAACAAACAACCTCCGCCGACCACGAACGCGAAGCCCGCACCCTGACTGGCCTGGTCCGCAATTTCGAACGTGTCACGGAGATGGACGCTGACCTCACCAAACCCGCCGGAAAACTCACCGCCGCCAAATCCACCCGCGCCGGTAACGCTGCCAGCGCTTCCCCAGCTGACGGCCCCGGCACCTTTGGACCAACAGCCGTCACTACCGCCGCTGCCCTCTCCGCCGATCCTGCCCGCGAGGAGCAACTCCGGCGCGAAATTCTTCAACGGTTTGAGCGCATCATGGAAAAACGGAACCCTCCCGGAACTGCTGGCTGATCTATCGCACTCTGACTTGGCAAAGCTCGCTACCGACTGGCACATCTGGGCCCGCGACGACCAGCTCCCGCCCCAGCAGGACCGCGAAAATCCCTGGCGCGTCTGGCTCGTTCTGGGCGGACGCGGCGCTGGCAAAACCCGCGCCGGTGCCGAATGGATCCGCGCCAAAGCCTTAGGACTCGCACCCTTCGCCAACGCCCCCGCCGCCCGCATCGCGCTCGTCGGCGAAACCTTGGGCGATGTCCGCCACGTCATGATCGAAGGCGTCTCCGGCCTGCTCTCCATCCACGCCCACGACGAACGCCCCCGCTTTGAGTCCTCCAAGATGCAGCTCACTTGGCCCAACGGTGCCATCGCGCAAGCCTTCGGTGGCGACAACCCGGAGTCCCTGCGCGGGCCCCAGTTCGATACGGCCTGGGTCGATGAACTTGCCAAATGGCGCGAGCCAGAGCACGGCTGGGACATGCTGCAATTCGGCCTCCGCCTTGGCGATCCGCCGCAGATGGTTGTCACCACGACGCCCAAGGCGCTGCCCCTGCTGACCAAGATCATGGCCGACCCGTCGACCGTCGTCACGAGATCGAAAACCTATGACAATGCCGCCAACCTTGCGCCTGCCTTCATCAAGGAAATTTCCCGCCGCTATGCCGGCACTGCCCTCGCCCGCCAGGAGCTCGACGGCGAGATCGTCGACATGAGAGCTGGTAGCCTGTGGCGTCGCGACTGGATCAACGCCCACCGCGTCACCGCGATCCCCGAGCTCAAATCCATCGTCGTCGCCGTCGATCCACCCGTTACCGCAACGGCTTCGTCGGATGCCTGCGGGATTATCGTCGTCGGCCTTGGCCCAGATAACCGCGCCTACGTCATTTCCGACCGCACCGTTCAGGGCCGCGAGCCCCATATGTGGGCTCGTGCCGCCGTCGCCGCCTACCAGGAATTCGAAGCCGACCGCATCGTCGCCGAGATCAACCAGGGCGGTGACCTCGTCGTTTCCGTCCTGCGCCAGATCGATCCCGGAGTCGCTGTCCAGAAAGTCCGGGCCACGCGCGGCAAGTGGCTGCGCGCCGAACCCGTCGCTGCCCTCTACGCCGAAGGCCGCGTCTCCCACGTCGGCACCTACCCCCAGCTTGAAGACCAGATGTGCGCCTTTGGTGCCGACGGCCTCTCGTCCGGCCGCTCCCCCGACCGCCTCGACGCCCTCGTCTGGGCCCTCACCTCTCTCCTCCTCGGCACCTCACGCGACCCGACGATCAGATCTCTCTAATTGTCGCACGGTTGCGGTTCCTCCGCTGCGCTACGGGCAACCTCCGGCGGGGCGGCGCTCGCGCCGGGTCGCCTTTGCTCCCTACGCTCCGCGTAAGGAAAGAGAGCCAAGCGCCTCCTCTTCCCCTCTCCCCCTGGGGAGAGGGTCGGGGTGAGGGGTAAGCCGCAAGCTCCGCCTCCTCCAATTTTCGTCATGGCCGCGCAGGCGGCCACCCACGACAACTATCAACGTACGCAGTGCCAGCGTAAGCCGAGTGCTCTCCGCCAACACCACCCAAAACGTCGGGGGTTTCCAAAGGCGTCACGCCTTTGGCGGGGTATGGGGCAGAGCCCCATACGTCTCAAGCAACGACCCGCGCCCTCTCCATCAGGACAAAACACATGCCGCTGATCCCCGACGCGCACCAATTTGGCGGCGCAGCGAAAGCCACCAAAAGCGCCTTCGCGCGCCTGTTCTTCCCCCTCCCCCCTGTGGGGAGGGCCGGGGTGGGGGTCGCGGCGTCCATCCCCGATAACTCCATCGAACAAAAGGCCTCCCGCACCGGCCCGCTCATCGCCTTCGACTCAATCGCCGGGCCCGTCTGGTCGACGCGCGACTACTCAGCCTTCTCGCGCGAAGGCTTTATGCAAAACGCGGTCGTCTACCGCTGCGTCCGCATGATCGCCGACGCCGCGGCCTCCATCCCCTTGCTGCTCTACGACGGCGTCGACGAACTCGAAGACCACCCGCTCCTCACACTCCTCGCAAGCCCCAGCCCCCATCAAACCGGCACCGACTTCTTAGAGAGCTTCATCGGCTACCTGCTGGTCTCGGGCAACTCCTACGTCGAGGCCGTCGCCCTCAACGGCCAATTGCGCGAACTCTACGCCCTGCGCCCGGACCGCATG
>JANOVN010000205.1:0-3464 GCA_031417455.1 Hyphomicrobiaceae bacterium
CTGTACATCTCGCCGTTGAAGGCGCTGACCGTGGACGTTGCCCGCAACCTCGAAGCGCCTTTGACCGGGATCGGCCTCAAGATCAGCCGGGAAACCCGCACCGGCGATACGTCGGTTGCCCGCCGCGCCCGCCAACGTATCAAGCCGCCCGACATTCTGCTCACCACGCCCGAACAGCTAGCCCTCCTCCTAAGTCACCCGGACGCGACCTACCTGTTCGCCGATGTCGATACGCTGATCCTTGATGAGTTGCATTCGCTCGGCGCCTCCAAACGCGGCGACCTGCTGGCGCTCGACATCGCCCGCCTGCGCAAACTCGCTCCCGCCATGATGAGCATTGGCCTGTCAGCGACCGTCGCACGGCCATCCGAACTGCGCGCGCTGCTGGTCCCACAGAACGAACCCGACACCCAGACGAAACTCTGCGATCTCGTCGTCATCCAAGGCGGCGCGAAGCCTCACATCGACATCGTCGAAGCAGAGGAAAACGTGCCCTGGTCGGGCCACTCCGCGCACTACGCGATTGATCGCGTGTACCAAGCCATCAACGCCCACAAACTCTCGCTCGTGTTCGTCAACACCCGCATGCAGGCTGAATCCCTGTTCCAGCAGCTTTGGCGCGTCAACGACTTGAACCTGCCCATTGCCCTCCACCATGGCTCGCTCGACGCCCACCAGCGCAAGAAGGTCGAAGCGGCAATGGCTGCAGGAAAAATCCGCGCGGTGGTTGCAACCTCGACCCTCGATCTTGGCATCGATTGGGGCGACGTTGACCTTGTCATCAACGTCGGCGCACCCAAAGGCGCAAGCCGCCTGATCCAGCGCATCGGCCGGTCCAATCACCGCCTGGACGAGCCCTCGCGGGCAATCCTCGTGCCTGCCAACCGTTTCGAAGTCCTTGAATGCCGCGCCGCATTGGATGCAGCAGAAGCGGGCGCGCAAGACGCGATCCTTTCGCGTGCAGGCAGCATCGATGTCCTTTGTCAGCACGTCCTCGGCATGGCCTGCCAAGCGCCCTTCATTCCCGATGACCTCTATGCCGAAGTCAGATCTGCCGCTCCCTACGCGGACTTGCCCCGCACCATCTTCGACCGCGTCGTCGAGTTCGTCTCGACCGGGGGCTACGCACTGCGTGCCTATGAACAATACGCCAAGCTCCGCCCCGGCGATAACGGCGCGCTCCGTCTATCTCACCCGCGCCTCGCCAACCAATACCGCATGAATGTTGGCACTATCGTCGACAGCCCGATGATCAAGGTCCGGCTGGGTCGCGCTCGCTCTGCCAAATCAGGTGCCGCCAAGCTGCTGGCAGGGGGCCGCGTGCTCGGCGAGGTCGATGAGTACTTCATTGAACAGTTGGTGCCCGGCGACACCTTCGTCTTTGCGGGCGAAATCCTCCGCTTCGAAGGCTTGCGCGAAACCGAAGCGTACGTCTCGCGAACCACCGCCAAAGACCCGATGGTTCCAAGTTACAACGGCGGCAGGTTTCCGCTTTCGACACACCTCGCCCAACGTGTCCGCGTCATGCTCGCCGACCACGATTCATGGGCCAAGCTCCCCGCCCCCGTGCGCGAATGGCTCGAACTACAAGCCAAGCACTCGACCATTCCCAATGCCAACGAAGTGCTCGTCGAAACCTTCCCGCGCGCTGGCAAGTATTACCTCGTCGCCTACCCCTTCGAAGGCCGCCTGGCCCACCAGACGCTTGGTATGCTGCTGACCCGCAGGCTCGAACGCGCGGGCGGCAAACCGCTCGGTTTTGTCTGCAACGATTACGGTCTTGCGGTCTGGGGCCTGGGCAGCATTCCTCAACTGATGGCCGACGGCAAACTCTCGCTCGAAACTCTCTTCGGCGAAGATATGCTCGGCGACGATCTCGAAGCCTGGCTTGCCGAATCGAGCCTCATGAAGCGCACGTTCCGGATATCAGCCGTCATTGCGGGATTGATCGAGCGCCGTCATCCTGGCAAGGAGAAGAGCGGTCGCCAAGTCACCATGTCCACCGATTTGATCTATGATGTGCTGCGCCGCCATGACCCCGGACATATCCTGCTGGAGGCAGCCTGGAACGACGCGGCGACGGGCTTACTCGACATCGCGCGGCTGGGCGATTTTCTGAGGCGGATCAAAGGGCGAATCTGTCACCGCGAATTGCAGCGCGTATCGCCGCTTTCGGTGCCCATCCTGCTGGAAATCGGCGTCGAAGCGGTTTACGGATCGGCACGAGACGATCTCCTGCGGGGCGCGAGCGAAGATTTGATCGCAGAGGCGACGGGGGAGGCAGACCTGTAACGGGACTTCTAACGAGACTTCGAGGACTCATTCGTATGCTGACACGACCATTCACGCGGCTCGACGCCAACGACTTTCGCGAGCAGCCCATTGATGTCTGCGGCAAGGCGTTTATCGCCCACCTGTCGGGCGCACTTTACTGGCCGTCGGAAGATGCCCTCATCGTCGCCGACCTGCATCTGGAGAAAGGCTCGTCCTTCGCCACCCGCGGCCAGATGCTTCCGCCCTACGATACCCGCGAAACCCTGGCACGCTTGGCGACCGCCCTCGACATCACTCCAGCCACGACCGTCATCGCGCTAGGTGACAGCTTTCACGACAAGCGCGGCGGCGAACGCATGAGCGAGGAAGACCACGAAGCGCTGGCGGTCCTCCAGGAAGACCGTGACTGGATCTGGATCACCGGCAACCATGACAGCACGATCTCAAGCCGTTTGGGCGGCGTCGTGAAAGACGCACTCACCGTCGAAGGCATCACCTTGCGACATGTCCCCTCCACGGGTCGCGTCACGCACGAAATCGCTGGTCACTTCCATCCCTGCGCCCGCCTTTCAAGGCTAGGCCACACCGTCCGCCGTCCCTGCTTCGTGGGTAATGGCCGCCGCCTTGTCATGCCGGCATTCGGGGCATATACGGGCGGCCTCAATATTCTCGATGACGCTTTTGAGCCCCTGTTCGGCAACGATGGCATGCATGTCTACATGATGGGCCATGAAGGACTATATCCCGTCGCGACGAGGTTGTTGCGGGGGGAGTGAGGTTGCGAAAGGTCGAAAGCTCGTCGCGGGCGTTGGGGCGGTTTTTTGGGTCGATGTCCCTGACGATTACTCCCCCCGGGCCCGTCTGAGTGCTGCCGCGAGTGCGCTCTCGCCCGGTTGCTCCACCTTCGGCTTGGGGATTCCGCGCATCCCGCCGCCACTTTGCACCGGCGGCGAAGCCGTCGTCGACCCGCTCGCACCCTGAGTCGCCCCGCTGCCCGACTTCATTGTGAGCGCGATACGCTTGCGGGGGGCATCCACTTCCTTGACGCGGACTTTGACCACGTCTCCCGCCTTGACGACTTCGCGCGGGTCCTTGACGAACCGGTCCGACAGTTCGGAGATGTGGACCAATCCGTCTTGATGCACGCCGACATCGACGAACGCGCCGAAGTTGGTGACGTTGGTGACGAC
>JANOVN010000206.1:0-17789 GCA_031417455.1 Hyphomicrobiaceae bacterium
CTTGACCCGGCCATCCAGGTCCGCAAGTGGTGAACTCTGAGCCCGGAACTCCTGGATGGCCGCCTCGGAGGGCGGCCATGGAGTAAAAGGGGTGCTTCAATCTAAATCGGAAAATGTCTAGGAAGGCAAACTCAAGCATGGTCGAAATGAAGCAGAAGCGCGTCATCGTTGTCGGCGGGGGACCAGCAGGATTGCTCGCCGCGCTAGTCCTTACCAAGGAGGGCGTGCAGACAACGCTGATTACTCCTGCGCCGCCGCCTGCAGGAACTGCCGGTGAAGCGCGAACGGCGGCATTGTTCGCGCCGTCCCTTGCGTTGTTGGCCTACGCGGGTGTGCTTGATGCCTGCCTAGCAGCGTCGGCTCCAATGAGCGGTATTCGTGTGGTTGATGATCGGGGTGGCCTGTTGCGCGCGCCGGAAGTGGTGTTTTCGGCAGCCGAGATCGGCCTCAAGACGTTTGGGTACAACGTGCCTAATGCAGCGCTGAACGTGGCTTTGCGCGAGGCATTGCGGGGTGCGGGCGACAATCTGACGTGGATAGCAGGAGCAAGCGCTGTTGCGGTTACACCAAGCGCTGGCGGCGTTACCGTTGCGCTGAGCGATGGCGCAAGCGTCGAAGGGGCGCTGGTGGTTGGGGCCGATGGGCGGAACTCAGTTTGCAGGGCAAGTGCGGGGATCGGCGTTCGCAGTCACGAGTACGATCAGGTGGCTATTACTGCGAACTTTCGGCACCAACGGCCGCATGACGGCATTTCAACAGAGTTGCATGGACCGGCAGGCCCTTGCACGACGGTGCCGCTGCCGGGATTGGCGTCAAGCCTCGTGTGGATCGAGCGGCGAAGCATCGGTGCCCGGCTCATGGCGCTGGAACCTGCCGCGTTCGTGGCAGCGCTTGAGTCGCGACTTCAGGGTTTGCTCGGCAGCATAAGCGACCTCAAAATCCAGGGTCAGTTTCCGCTGAGCTGGATGAAGGCGGATAGCTTTGCGGCGCGCCGGGTGATGCTGGTCGGCGAGGCTGCCCACGTTATGCCGCCGATTGGGGCTCAGGGACTCAATCTAGGGCTACGCGACATCGGACATCTGGTGGAATGCGTCAGTGATGCCGTACAGGCTGGTCGCGATCCTGGCGGCGAGGAGACGCTGGCCGCCTATAATCGGGCTCGGAAAGGCGATGTCGTGACGCGGATGACCGCCGTGGATGCGCTCAACCGTTCGCTGTTGAGCGATCTGGTGCCGGTGCATCTGGCGCGCGGGTTCGGGTTGCATCTGCTGTCGGCTATTGGGCCGCTCCGGCGGGCGGTGATTGCCCAGGGAATGGCACCCAGCGCATTGCCAAGGATGATGAGGGCGGCTCAGGCGCTTTGAACCATACCCGAACTTCCTTGACGGGATTGCTGTCGAATGGGCATAGCCGCGATGGGAACCGCGCTACGTCGCGGTATTGTTAGGGGCTACTTTATTCAAATGGCTGTGACCGAGACTCCATTGCCGTTCTGGCGCGATGTGCAATTCCGCCTGGAATATGGGGCCTTAAGATTTGTCGTCGGGATTTTCCGCGCATTGCCGTTATCGATCGCGAGTGGATTTTCGGCAGCGGCGTGGTGCCGGTTGGCGCCGATCGTCAACCCGAAACGGCATCGGCGCGCGCTTGACAACCTGGCGATTGCGTTTCCAGACAAGCCCCTGGAGTGGCACAAGAAAATTGCTCGTGCGCATTGGCAAAACCTTGGCCGGGTGATGGTCGAGACGATGTGGATCGACCGGCTGGTTCTGGATCCGTCGCGGATAGAAATCACGACGTCGCAGGTGTTTAACCGGTACAAAGACAAACTCGGGCCGGTGATCGGGGTTTCGCTGCATCAGGGGAACTACGAGTTGGCGGCGTGGCCGCTGACAGTTGCAGGAACGCGGCCAGCAGCGGTGTATCGCAGCGTCAACAATCCCTACATCGACACTTATCTGCGGCATCAGCGGCGCAATCTGTATCCGGGCGGTCTGTTCGGGCGCGGCAAGGTTGAGGGCGATCATGGCGACGACCAAAAGACCGGGCGGTTGCTCATGGACCACGTCCGGCGCGGGCAAAAGCTTGGCTTGGTGTGCGATCTGTATGACCGCAATGGCCTGCCGGTGCCGTTTTTTGGCAAGGATGCGCGCACGGTGACGATTGCGCCGCTGATCGCGCGGCGCGTGGGCGCGCGGATCTGGATGGCGCGCTGTCTGCGGGTTGGTAACGAGACCCGGTTCAAGATCGAGATGAAAGAGCTGCGGATCCCACGCACGGCAAATCAAGGCGAGGATATCCGCTGGGCGACCGCCGAAATGACCCGCCAGTTCGAGGAATGGGTGCGTGATGCCCCCGAACAATGGATGTGGAGCAACCGGCGTTGGAGTTGAGGGCACAAGCAGTTCGCGTTGACTTTGGGGCCGTGTGTGCGCTTTAACTGCAGTGCAGCATTTTTCACACACTCCGAGAGCTTACGACCATGGCCGCAACACGAACGCCTGCTAAATTCTTTGCACCGCTGGCGATTGGCGCGCCTGATCCTTACCGTCAGTTGCCGGTCAAGCTGGAGCGGATGATCCACTTTATTCCCCCGCATAACGAGAAGATCCGGGCCAAGCTCAAGGACACCATCACTCAGGTTGATGTGGTGCTCGGCAACCTCGAAGATGCAGTCGCTGCCAGCGAGAAGGAACAAGCGCGCGCCGGGTTCGTGTCGATGGCGCGGGAGTTCGATTTCGGCTCGACGGGGCTGTGGACGCGGGTCAATTGCCTGAATTCGCCGTGGGGGCTCGACGACATCACGACGCTGGTGGCGGAAGCTGGCAACAAGCTCGACGTGGTGATGCTGCCCAAGGTCGAGGGACCGTGGGACATACATTATCTGGATCAGCTGCTCGCCCAGCTCGAAGCAAAGCATAAAGTGACGAAGCCAATCCTGATCCATGCGATTTTGGAGACGGCTGAAGGCGTCAACAACGTCGAGGCTATTGCGGGCGCGTCGCCGCGCATGCACGGGATGAGCCTTGGGCCGGCGGATCTGGCAGCGTCACGCGGGATGAAGACGACGCGCGTCGGCGGCGGGCATCCCGATTATGCAGTGGTCGCAGACCCGACGGCGGACAAGGCTGCGGCTCGCGTCTATTACCAGCAGGATTTGTGGCACTATACCGTCGGCAAAATGGTGGATGCGTGCCTCGCCTACGGGTTAAAGCCGTTTTACGGGCCGTTTGGCGATTTCGCGGATCTGGCTGCCTGCGAGTCCCAGTTCCGCAATTCGTTCCTTCAGGGCTGCCTTGGCGCCTGGACGCTGCACCCGTCGCAGATCGAGATCGCCAAGCGCGTGTTTTCGCCCGACGTTAAGGAAGTGGCATTTGCCAAACGCATCCTCGAAGCGATGCCCGACGGCACCGGCGCGGTGATGCTCGACGGCAAAATGCAGGATGACGCCACCTGGAAGCAGGCCAAAGTGATCGTCGATCTGGCAAAGATCGTAGCTACCAAGGACAAGGCGCTAGCAACCGCTTACGGGTTGTAAGGGCTCCATTTGGTGGCGATGGAACAGTCGTCGTGCTTTGGAAGGCACAGACGTTTATCTTTCGCGGAAATGATTATTGACAGCGGATGCCTGATCGTTCGCAAGTAGGATCCATGAGCGAGACAAGACCAGTAAAGGCAGTATCTAAGGCGCGGGCCAAGCCCAGCGCCAAAGTGGATGCGAAAGCGGACGTCAAAGTGGGCGTTGCGCCGCGCACCAAGCGCCGTGCGCGGATGGCTAAATTCGGGGTGGGCAGCGTTGTCCGCCACAAGCTGTATCCGTTCCGCGGTGTGGTTTTCGACATCGATCCGGTGTTTGACAACACGGAAGAATGGTGGCTGTCGATCCCGCCCGAACTGCGGCCCAAGAAAAATCAGCCGTATTATCACCTGCTCGCGGAAAACGCCGAGACGGAATACATCGCGTACGTGTCGGAGCAGAACCTGCTCGCCGACAAATCAGGGGAGCCGCTGCGTCATCCCAAGCTGGCGGAGCTATTCGTTCAAAGCGATGATGGTAGTTTCCGGCCGATCTACTTCCAGGCGCATTGAGCCTTTCATGGGGGCGGTGGTGATTGACCGCTGGCGCGGTCAGTGGGGCTAGCCCCACACCCCAATGGGACCACAGCTCCCAAACCCTCAGTCTGTTTACGACAGCATGCCTACCATCTCGCGTCGGCGATGGCGGCAGGGAGAGCTGCGGCGAACAGGTCGAGGGCGTCATCGGGTCCGCAACTGACGCGGATGCAGCGATCCAACGGCGCGACGCCGGTTTTGCGGACGAACACGTCGCGCGCAATGAGGCCGTCGAGAATGCGCTTAGCGTACGCTCCGTCGCGACCACAGTCGATGGCGACGAAACTTGCTGCAGAGGGCAGCGGCAAGAGGCGGTTGGCGCGAGCGATGGCTTCGATGCGATCACGGGCGCGGCCGATATTGGCAACGACTTCGGCGAGGTAGACTTGGTCGTTGATGGCGGCGAGGGCGCCGATTTGACCGACACGGTTGATGCCGTAGTGATTGCGGACTTTTTCGAAGGCGGTAATGAGCCTGGCCGGTCCGAATGCGTAGCCAATGCGGGCGCCGGCCATTCCGTACGCTTTCGACAGGGTGCGAAAACGAAGGACCTGGGGGGCCTCGACGTCGATGACGGGATGCTCGGACTTGTGGAGTGTGTCGATATAGGCTTCGTCCAGGCAGAGCAGGCAACCTGGCGGGAGACTTACACTCAAGCGTTCGATTTCCGCTGCGGGCCACCAGCTCCCCATCGGGTTGTCCGGGTTTGCCAGATACAGGATCGCAGCGTTGTTCTGGCGTGCCGCCCCCAATAGGCCGTCGATGTCTTCGCGGTCGTTGACGTAGGGCACCGAGATCAAGTTTCCGCCGTGGCTGACGACATGAAAGTTGAAAGTCGGATATGCGCCTTTCGAGGTGACCACGGCTGCGCCGCGCTCGACCGCCATGTGGACCGTCAAACCCAGCAGGCCGTCGATGCCTTCGCCGACGACGATATTGGCGGCTGGAATGGAGTGGAGCTTGGCAATCGCTGCGATCAGGTCGTGGCTCGTTGGGTCGGCGTACTGCCAGTTCCCGGCAACCGCCTCGGTCATGGCGGCGAGGGCTTTCGGGCTCGGGCCGAAGCCGTTCTCATTCGCACCGATGCGGGCTTTGAACCGCCGTCCGCGTTCGCGGTCCTGGGATTCGGGACCAACGAAGGGAACCGTTGCGGGGATCGCGTTGATGAGGGCGGTCAGGGGTGGTTGTGTCATTTGAGAAATCCGGTGTTTGACCTTGTGCACTTGCCGCGCTTAGGGCTGCCGCCCACTCTCTAACTTTGTCGGCATTCGCCTCGGCCCGCTCGTCGATGCTGGCATCGCGGGGCGCAGACGCGACACCCCTCGAACTCCTCGCTTTTTGGGCCATTTTTTGCTCTCTTGATAGAGTGCCTCCGGGAAAAGCATGCCCCAGCGAAGCCGGGAGTGTGAGCGGTTTTCCTGAAAGAAGCACGACAAACCAAAGAGCTAGGGTCCTTTTCGCGATTCAATCAAAACCGGCAGGACCTAGAGCAATCCCAGGTCGGCGAGTTCTTTGCGCATTTGCGGGCTCATCGCGGCCATATCGGCGGCGGCGCGTGCCGAACCTACGTCAGGCGGGGCGTCTGCGTCCGTGAGGTATCGCCAGCCTTGGAACGGGCGGCGCTTGGTGGGACGGACGGGGACGAGTTCGGGGTCAAGCAGCAGTAGGCAGCAGGCGGAGCCGTCGTCCTTATGACCAGTATCAAAGCCAATCAAGCGCTGCCGGACCTGTATCACGCCTTTGATAACCCAATATAGCGAACCGCCGCTCAGGAGGTCGTCCTGGCGCTTAGGAGCCTGAAATGTTGTGTGTTCGATGCGTGATCGAGCCGCGAACCGACCGGCCTGCCAATGGGCGAGGTCTTCAATCGACTCGGCGCCAA
Organism: Hyphomicrobiaceae bacterium; assembly: GCA_031417455.1. Taxonomy (GTDB): domain Bacteria; phylum Pseudomonadota; class Alphaproteobacteria; order Rhizobiales; family Hyphomicrobiaceae; genus JANXVY01. The sequence continues at coordinate 5,996 of JANOVN010000206.1, forward strand.
CACAGAGCTTGATGATATGGAGTGCCATGTCCGGCAGTATGGACGAGCCAATGTATTTCCAGCAACCCGCCGCAGAGCCGCGACTGTTACTTGGCGGTGCAGAACCCCGCATATTGGGCAAAGATGGGCTGCCCCAGTACACCGAGGTGACGTGAGTGGATGGCGGGACGAGAGTTTGTGGCGGGGTCGAGGTCATAGATCGTCGTGACGTTGAGGAAGCCTTCCTGGGCGACTTCGAGGAAGTGATTGGCGTTGAGGGCGCGCACGACACGCAACGGGTTGCCGACGGGCTTGCCTGCAATGCTGAGGCGGGCTGATTGGCGTTCGAGATCGACGGCTTCGATGTCGAAGGCCAACGGTTCGGGCTGGGCGTTGGTATAGGTGCCCGCATTGTAAGCCCAGGCCGCGCCGGCCTTGAACGAACAGGTCAACGGCGGCAAAGTTTCGTCGGCGGCACCAGCTGGTGAACGGGCACCGGCCAGTCCAAGCGCGAGGGCCATGACGAGGACAGCAGTTGCCTTAGCCGGGGGCTTGATCTTCATGCGGGCTTCCGTTCGGTCTTGTCGATGGGGCCACCGGCTGATTTCCAGCCAGCAAAGCCATCGATGATGTGGGCTACGGGTTTCAGGCCCATGTCCTGGGCGACCTTTGTGGCGAGAACCGACCGCATGCCGCCGCCGCAGAAGAATATAAAGCGCTTATCCTCCGCGAAAACCGGCTTGTGGTAGGGGCTTGCTGGATCAATCCAGAATTCGAGCATGCCGCGCGGGCAATGAAAGCTGCCTGGAACACGGCCATCGCGATCCAATTCGCGCACATCGCGGATGTCGACGAGAACGACATTGGGATCGCCGGCCAGGGCAATGGCCTCTTGCGGGGACAATTCGGTGATGGCCGCGCGAGCGGCTTCGACGAGGGCTGCTGCGGAAAGCGTAATCGTTTGTGGCATGTGCACTTTCCTAACTGCGCCGGACAAAACCGAGGCGTTTTGCCCCTGACGGATAAACTGGCTCGGTCGTGTGGTAGCACTGGTCGAAGGCTGCTGCATAGGCGCTCCGCTCTCGAACGCCCAAACACGGTAAGCCACCCAAATTTGCTGGCCATACGGCAGCCTTGAAATTGGCGTCGAACGATGGCCGTATGGGACTGGGTGTGAACGGACGGGATAGACGATATGTCGAAACTTGGCATGGTTGGCGCGATGGGCTGTGTGATCGCATTGTGCTGCGGTTGGACTGGAGAGAGTACGGCCTATGTCCGGTCGAAAGTTGCCCCAACCGTGGTGCCCAGCTTGACCGTGCCGGATCTGTCTGCGGCGAACGATGGCTACCGGCTGTCGCCTGACGAAATCAACTACGACTGCAAAAGGCTGACTGGGCACGTTCAGCTCCGAATTCGGCAACTGCGGAGTACGCGTGCCGATGCGAAGACGTCCGACATCGGGCGTACCCTACAGAAGGTGGCAACCCCGCTCATTGGCGGGACCAACCGCGGCATCGATCAGGACGGCGACAATGCGCGCGATCTGTCGATGCTGAAGGCATATAATGGGCGATTGGCGGCGAAGAATTGCGCCACGTTTGATCTCGAAAGATTGCTTGCGCCCGGCAACACCGAAGACCCGCGCCCGATTCCCAAGCCCAAGCCTGCGACCGCACCGCTGCAGCTCAAAGCACCCAAGCTAAAGCCGGACGCCGCGCCAGCGGGTGTTCCTGCTGCGAAGGTGCAGTAAACGACCAAGTCCGTTCTTGACTTATTAGGGGGAAACGGAGGAGGGCGCCGTCGACAGCGCGAATTAAGTATTGCACGAGAAGAGCTGCCGTACATCGTCGTCAAGATCGTACACAACTCTTGCCGCGTCAGCAGAGAGGACCGTAGAATACATTCCCGGGGGAGCCCCGAATCCTCCGTTTTTAACAATTAGCGTTTCGTACCCAGGCACACAGTGTTTCACTACGGCAGTCCTTGCCATTTGGCCCGCAAGTCTGAAACGTATCGCACTTGCAAGAATGACAAGTTGTTGGCCTCGTTCCCGAACATGTTCCTGCCAAGTGTACAGCCTCTGATCGAGGAAGAACTTGCTTGCCGTTGTAATCTTGAACGGCTTGAGCGCGGTTTGTGCACATCAAAACCACCGCAGCAAGAAGGATCGTCGTAAGGAGTTTCATATTGCTACTCCATCATTCATGATTGAAATAGTATACGCATGAGATTGCAGTATGCAGTCCTCCAACGGACTGCATACTGATCTTATCTTCAATCGAGAAATCCGCAAGTGGTTGGCGGAAATTGATTCCTCGTCACAACCATTCTGTCAAAAGTGGTCTCTGTTTCACTGCGCCAAGCGGGCCGGGCAGGCAGCGACGGTCATCATGGACTTGTCGGCGAAGCCCTGGATGCCTTTGTTGGTCGTCACAGCGCACCAGAAGCCACGCAGGGTGCAGTAACGGCGGCGCTTGACCAGGATTTCGTTTTTGATAGCGGTGGCGACGACTGCGCCGTTGGCGGAGGCGGTTTGGCGGATGTTCAGTTCGGGTACCGAGACCTTGAAGCAGCCGTAGGCCGGGCGATGGGTCGTGGTCTGGGCGATCGCAGGTGCGCTAATGATGACGCAAGCGATGAGGGCTGCTGCGAGGTTTTTGAATATGGCCATGACGGCGTCTCCGCTGAAATTTTTTAGGCAAGCCGGTCAGCTTGCATTTAGATCTATACTGTAACTGTCCCTGAAAGATCGAGTCAGGCTATAGCTATTCCCCGGCAATAAGCGGCAAGATTCAGGTCCCGGCGGTCATGTCCATTGATTTCAGCCAAAAGGAGCGCGCGTTCGTGGCCGGGCTCGCGGCCGACACCGGGCGCGATCTCGACGGCTGGATGGCGGGTATTGCCGACGCTGGGCTTTCACACCGCAATGAGATCATCGATTGGCTGCGGCAGAATGGGTTCACGTTCGCCCGTGCCTCTTGGATCGAACGAATTCATCACAATGGCGGCAAGTTGATCTATGCCGATGGCGTGCGCACACATGCAGACGCCCACACGCGAAAGCCAGCGAAAGCTTTGGCCGAGCCTCAGCCGGTCATTGCCAAAACCAAGGCTCAGGCTGGAGCGGCGACGGTTGCGTCCGCCACGTCAAACGATGGTCTGGAAGGGTTGCTTGCGGCCGGAAAAGCGTACCGCCCGCTGGCGCAGGTCTTGTTGCGCGATATTATGAGCACCGTGCCTGGTGCCGATGTGCGCGCGCTCGGCGGGCATATCGTTGCGAGCCATGTCCGGCCATTTGCCGCCCTGATCGCCGGGCCGAAGGACGTGCGGCTGTTGCTGTCTTTTGGCACACGGACGCCACCTGCGGGTTGGTTGCGAACAAAACCACAACCGGGCCTCGACAGTCTGGCGGCGCTTTCCCATATGCTAGTTGTGACGGACGCCCGGCAATTGACCCCGCAATTGAAGGCGCTGATTGCTGCAAGCGCCCGTGACACTGCTGCATGAGAGCGAAGATTGGGCCTGCGGATTAAGTCTTGTGCCAACCGTTGCTGTGTAAAGTATCCCTTGAAACCATTGATTCGCCCCAAATTGGGGGCTTTCTCGCGCTCCGGAACGATTTGAACGCTGGATGTACGCAAAGGGCTGGACGTCATGAGCTGGGGCAACAATCATTGGGTAAGTGCGGTTCGTGCCGGGGCGATGGCCGCCGTGCTCATCGTGCCGACCGGATTGAGTGCACAGACAGCGCGCCGAGACGGTATCGCCGATCTCCTCAACAAAACCGAGCCAAAAGCACAAGCTCCAACCGCTGCTGCGGGTACGCCTGGCGTCGCCGCGCCTGCCGTTGCCGCCGATCCGCGCGAGGGGGAGGCTGGCTATGAGGCCGCCCGCAAGCTCATGGCTGCCGTCGACGCGATCCTGCAGGACACGGCCAAGCAGCGCAGCGAAGGCAAGAAGCTGCCAGGCAAAGATGAGTTCGTCATCCCGCCGTTCTTCACCGAAACACGCGAGGATCGCGACGTAAAGGTTCAGGCGCTGTTGAACGCAGCGCTCGGCGTGGTCACTGACGTGCCCGTGGTCGATACGCAGAAAAAGATCGAAGGTCTGCGCAAAAATATCCGCGACATTGAAGATCAGATTACCAAGGCCAAGGAAAAGCAGATCGCTGCGCCAAAGGACGGCATGCTGCCGGGTGTCTTGACCGATACCGTCGACAGCCTCGGCGCGCAGATTGTCGAACTGGGCAAGAAGATCGAACTCAACCGCGCCGAGATCAAAGCCGCGAAGGCCGAGATTGGCACCGGGTTGCAAAACTCGGGGTTGAAGCTCTCGCCCGACCAAGTTGACCTCTTGCTCGACAGCGTTTTGTCGGGCGATCTTGTCCGGCTCGTTGCCGTGTTCAACGCGGCCAAGGTGATCGACGGCCAACTCGGCAAGCTGATGGCGTCGAGCGGCGACAACCTCAACGCCTCGCGTAAGTATTTTGCCATGCACGCGGCGTTGTTTGCCATGCTCGTGCAGTCACAAGACGCTACAATTGCCAAGATCGATACCAATTATGGCCCCAAGCTGGACGCCATCTTGAAGGACATCCAAGCCGCGCGGACCAAGACCGGCGAATTGATGCGGGCTGAAAACCGTCCGGATCAAAAGCGGGCGCTTGAAGCCAACCGCGATGCCCAAAAGCTCGCCGAGGATGCCGCCAAAAGCTACAAGAAGTATCTGGGTCAGCAGCGCGAACAGCTCGCGAAAGCCCGGCTTAAGGCTGCCCACGATTTGCGAATTGCCGACAACACGTTTGAGACGGTGGAAGCCAGCTTCCAGCTCCGCAATCTCATGAAGGACAGTTCACAGTCGTTCGAGGCCTTGCAAAAGCTTGAAGCGCCGACCTTCGAACAAATTTTCCGTAACGAGGAATTACGTAAGGAATTCGAGAACTTGACCCGCAAGTTGGATACGCCGACAAGCTGATTTTTGCATTCTCTTTCTCCAATACAACGTCTCGATTGTCCCAACCGGAGTGCCGCGTTGCCACAGTTGCGCTGCATGGGTTTGCGATCAGCTAGGTGTGGATTATAAGGCTGCATGAAACTGAACCTGACACCCGTGCAAGAGGCTGCGGCGCAGACGCAGCGCCGGTCGAGGCTTGCCATTGCGGCGCTGCTTTTAACGGCCGCGAACGGCATCGGTGGCTTTGCGGCCTATGCCCAGAGCGCGCCCGGTGACATCGGCGTGACGCCGGCACGGGCTGTCATTGCAAAGCCGCAGTCTGTTGGGGCCGCACCAGCGCAGGCCGGGTTTCCCGTGGCCAAACCAATCGTAAAATCCGCCCCCAAGCGGTCAGCACCGCTCGCGGCCAAAGGTTGCGGCAGTCAGGGCGCTATCGGGGTTGCGCGCGAGCAATTGGTCGACAGCAGCACTGGGCCGCGCTATGGCCACCAGCAATTCAAAGACATCGATTTCCTGCGCGAGGGCGAAGTCGTACTGACGTTCGACGATGGTCCTCTGCGGCCATACACTATGCCGGTGCTGAAGGCACTCGAAGCGCACTGCACCAAGGCGACGTTCTTCGTGGTTGGCCGGATGGCACTCGCTGATCCCGCTTTGGTGCGCGAAACCGAAAAGCGCGGCCATACCATCGGAACGCATACGTGGTCGCACATGGACGTGCGCAAAACGAACCAGACCCGGGCCCGCGGCGAAATCGAACTTGGCCTCAGCGCCGTCAGCAAGGCACTTGGCCATCCGGTGTCGCCGTTCTTCCGGTTTCCTTATCTCAGCTCACCCAAGAACATGCTCGACTACGTGCGGAGCCGCAAGATCAGCACATTTTCGATCGAGGTCGATTCCAACGATTACCGGTCGAAGGACCCGGCCCAGGTTCATAGGAATGTGCTGTCGCAACTTGAGAACGCTAAAAAGGGTATCATTCTATTTCACGACATCCAGCCAGCAACGGCTGGCGCGCTTGGCGGGTTGCTCGATGAATTAAAGGCGCGCGGGTTCAAGGTGGTGCATTTGACCGCGACGGCACCGGTGGCGACGCTGCCCGAATTCGACGCTATTGCGGACAAAGAAATGGCGCGCAAGTCGACGATAGCCAGCGCCGATCCGCTCGCGTCACGGTCGATTGTGTGGCCTATGGCTGGCGGGGATGCCGCTCAAAAGGCTGCCGCCAAGGTTCCAGCACCAACAGCTGAATCTGACGAAGTGCTGCCGTGGGGTGTTGCCGCTTCCAAACATGCAACGATCACGCCGCAGCCCGTGCGACCCAAGCCCGCCGCTCTGCCACCCGCTGGCGATTTTGATTGGGCAACCAAGTTGTTCAATTTCTGACGTGGTACCGGTCGCCCGTCCTCAAAATTTAACTCAGCTGACCGATACGTATCGGCAAAACGCCCCACCTCGGCCACGAGTTCGCCTTGAGCCCGTCGCCCGAATCGTCGCTACTGCGGGTGCGTTCGGCTGGGCGAAGTCTGCATGGCCTTCAATCGCGCGCTTAACCTCAACTTAATGCTTTATTTCATTTTTTGAGCAAGCGTCTACGGTAACCAACTGGACTGCACTAGTCTGGTGGCACTCGATTCGGGGCTGGACAGATGCGATTGATCACGGGACTTGCTAGCGCACTTGTTTTAGTCGGCTTGGCCACCACGGCTAACGCGAACGGACTCCAGGCCTGTGCGTCGACCGGCCAAGCGCTCGGCGTGTCACGGATCGTTGAGATAAATACGTCGACGGGTGCCCTGTTCGGGTCGATTTCCACCCAGAGCCGCGAGCAGCGCTTTCTTGAACCCAAAGAAGTCGTTCTGACGTTCGACGACGGCCCGATGCCGACGGTGACGCGCTCCATTCTGGACACCCTCGACCGGTACTGCACTAAGGCGACGTTTTTTTCCGTGGGGCGGATGGCGCTCGCTTATCCGTCAACAATCAAGAATATCATTGAGCGCGGTCATACGGTCGGGTCGCATACTTGGTCGCATCCTTTGAGCCTCAAGCGCCTATCGCTGGAGAAGGCCAACGAAGAGATCGAAAAGGGGCATGCCGCCGTCACGATGGCTGCGGGTCAACCGGTCGCGCCGTTTTTCCGGTTTCCCGGGTTGAGCGACAGCGGGCCGATGCTCAAGCATCTGCAAGCGCGGGGGATTGCGTCATTCACCGTCGATACGGTCTCCAACGACAGCTACATCTCCGACCCCGACCGCTTGCTTGCTGGCGTACTGAAAGAGCTTGAGTTGAAGAAGGGCGGGATCGTCCTGTTCCACGACATCAAGCCCGCGACCGCCCGCATGCTGCCCCGCTTCCTGGCGGAGCTTCAAGCTCGCGGCTACAAGGTCGTTCACATGCGCTCCAAAGGATCAGTTGAGCCGCAACCCGATCTCGTCGCCAAGCTCTCACCGATCCTTGCAAAATCTCAGAAGGCTGCGTCAGCTTCGACGCTGGTGCCCTTCTATGGGCTGGTGAAGCCAGGGGATTTGGCGGGCGCTGAACCTTCGGTAACCGAGATTGCACCTGCGGCGCGCCCGCGTCCGGACGGGAAGACTGCAGCGGTTGGGACAAAGGTTGCCTCGTCAAAGACAGCTGTTCGCGGCTGGACTGCGCGTTCCGATACGCTTGGCGCATGGGGCACGACAGTGGTTGTTCGGCAAAAGTAATACCAGCCCGCAGTATTTTTGACTCTTCGTTCGACAGGCTGCGCGCTGGTATTCTCTTTGCTTTGCGCGTGGCCGCGTCGATCTGGAAGATCGCCTGCGGCGAGGCAACCCCACGCGCGGATACCAATCCGCATAAGTCAGTACTTATGCGGATTGGTATAATCAGCGACACATCGGAAAACACGATAGGGCTTGCTGCTCGCTTTAAGGAGCGTCGCACCAGCCGTTATGGCTTCAAGGGCTTCTTAAGGTAGCTTGGTTTGTCCGGGGCTAGGCTATCGATAAAGGCGAGCAACGCTGCCATATCCTCAAGCGGGAACTCGAAGCCTGGCATCTCGTCATGACCGGAAATCCTGCCGGTCGTTGCCGCCTCCTCCAGCATTGCAATCGGATAGCGCTCGTACAGGCGGCGGAAGGGCGTATTGGAATTGACCCACGTTGGGCTGGGATCGCCTTCGCCGACGGCATGGCATACGCTGCAATGGGCCTCGGCCATGACGCGACCGCGGGCGAGTTGGGTTGCTTGAGTTGACGCCTCTTGGGCGGCGACAGCGCTCAGCGAGATTGCAAGCATTGCAAGCGCGATGGCCATGGTGCGTTCGAGGATGCGCATGAACGACGGTTACCCTTTCTGAGAGGATTGCCTGCCGGTCTTTTACTGAATTGTAAAAAGCGCCCCTTGAGCGCCGTCAAGCCAGAGCGCCTGTGACGGGCGAGGCCGCCATTCCAACCGATACTGATCTGGAAACCGTTGTAATGTTAACCGTTAGAAAACGGTTGGTGCGGTCAAGAGGACTCGAACCTCCACGCCGTTTCCAGCGTTACCACCTCAAGGTAGTGCGTCTACCAATTCCGCCATGACCGCGAACCGCACGAAGCAACCTGCCTCGTGGTTGGAGAGGTGCGGAGTAACAGAGGCAGAGTGCAAACGCAAGCGCCAACGTGTGCGTTTTGGGGTAATAGTAGGCGTTATGGGACGTGGCGAAAATACGCGGGCAATATGACAGAGCATCCAAAAAATTTGCGCGATGCCCGGGTTGAGTGGAAAGTTAGTCACGGACCAGTCGATTACGCGCCAGCAGTGACGTTCATGGAGGAGCGTGCGCGCTTGATCTCTTGTGGACAAGCCCGCGAGCTGGTCTGGCTGCTGGAACATCCAGCGCTCTACACGGCCGGTACGAGCGCCAATCGGGAAGATCTGATCGACCCTGAGCGCTTCCCGGTCCACACGACTGGGCGCGGCGGGCAGTATACTTATCACGGCCCAGGGCAGCGGGTCGGTTACGTCATGCTTGATCTCAAGTCGCGCGGCGGCGACGTGCGGGCCTATGTGCACCAGTTGGAACGGTGGCTGATTGAGACGCTGGCGGTGTTCGGCGTGGCGGGTGAAGTCCGGCCCGGCCGCGTTGGCGTTTGGGTCGGGCATCGCGATTCCAGCGGCAAGAGAGTTGAGGATAAGATTGCAGCGCTCGGCGTTCGGGTCAGCCGGGGGGTGAGTTATCACGGCGTTGCTCTCAACGTGTCGCCAGATCTCACGCATTTCTCAGGAATCGTACCGTGTGGAATTTCGCAATACGGGGTCACGAGCCTCGCGGCGTTGGGCAAGTCCGTGAGCATGGCAGAGGTCGATACTGTACTACGGACGACCTTTGAAATGGTGTTTGACGTCACTGTTGCCGACGCGTTGGAGGCGACTGCCATAGGGCTGGAGGCGTGATCGCGCATGAAAAAGCCCGGTCACCTTTGCAGGGGCCGGGCTCTCGTGTCGTAGCCTGAATGGGTTCTACTTCGGTTGCGTGGCGGGCGGTTCAGCTTGAGCCGGGGGAGGCCGGGCTGTGAGGCCTGGCGCCGTCTCTGGCTTTGCGTCCGGTGCGTCGTCGTAGAGTTTACTGTCCTCGATTGAAATGACTTCTGGGCCTTCGAGGACGTATTCGTCGTCTTCGCTGCTTCCAAGTCTCATGGTGCAGCCTTTGAGGCAGACACCTTCGAGTACTCCATTGGGCTTTAACTGAAGCTCCTGCTTGGAATCGCCTTCCAGAATGGTGAGTTTGTGGTCCTTGTCATCCTTGTTGATAACCGAGGCAGCGTATGCTGAAGCGGCGCCGACAAGAGTAACGAAGAACGCCAAACCAAACCGGAGACGCATGGCAAGCTAAGCTCCCAAAGTACGTTTGATTACTTCTTCTTTGCAGCCGGCTTCTTGGCGGCAGCTTTCGCGGGGGCCTTAGCGGCGGCCTTGGCGGGAGCCTTGGCAGCAGGCTTCTTGGCGGCAGCGGCGGGCTTCTTTGCGGGAGCCTTCATGATCGTAGTTCCTTCGTTTGAGCGCCTCTCGGCGACGGTTGAGCGCCTTGATGGCGACGTGGGTTACACTCACTTGGCCGACTCGCCGTCGGTTGATGCGACTATGTTTGGAATCAACAACGCCCACAAACGGATTTTTCCGGTGACCCCTATCGAAAATTTCGATAGGTCTCATGTCAGGCGCACATTGCAACCTCAGTCAGGGTGGACCCCGTCATGGACGTTAACCTCGCCCGCACCTTCCTCATGGTCGCTGAAACCGGATCGTTCATCGATACCGCGCGGAAGATGAACCTGACCCAATCGACCGTATCAGCTCGCATTAAGGGACTTGAGGAACTGCTTGGACGGCCGCTGTTTGAACGCTCGCGGCTAGGCGCGCAACTCACCGGGGCTGGCGAACAGTTCCGCAAGCATGCGCTCGCTCTGGTCCGGCTCTGGCGTCATGCCCAGCTTGAAGTTGGCTTGTCGGGGAAGCATCGAGACCATCTGTCTGTTGGGGCACCCAACGTGTTGTGGGACGGGTTTCTTTTACGTTGGGTTGCTTGGCTGCGAGCAAACATTCCCGACATCGCCGTGTCGGGAACGGGTGGGCTGTCGGTGATCCACACCCAACGACTCGTCGAAGGCACACTCGATCTTGCTGTGCTTTACCGGCCCGTGCAGTTGCCGGGGTTCATGATCGAGCATCTGTTCGACGAGGAGTTCGTGCTCGTCACCAGCACCAAGGCGCAAAGTCGGCGCACCGGCCAGGACTACGTGTTTATCGATTGGGGCATCGACTTCCAGCTCGACCATGCGGCGGCCTACCCGGAGATGACCAACCCGGCGCTCAACCTGGACTTGGGCGCGCTGGCATTGGACTACCTGCTTGCCAACGAGGCTTCGGCCTACTTCCCGCGCCGGATGGTGAAAGCACACTTGGCACGCGGGCGGTTGCGCGAGCCCAAGCGGACCCGGCGCTTTGTCTATCCGGTCTACATGATTTATCCAGAAACGCGCGACGAGGATGCCTACGGGCCTATCCTGGACGGGCTGAGGCAGGAAGCCGCAAAGGTCAGCAGGCAGGCGGGGGGTTAGGTGGCCACTGCGGCGCGCGGTGATTTCAACAGGCGGAACGCTGCGTTGATTTGCTTGGTGCGGCCATCAAGGTAACGCGCGACTTCCGGTGGCAGGGTGACGGCTGCGAACACGTCGGGATGATACATCTTGGTCAGATTGTGATAGGCGGCCCGTATCTCGTCCCATGCCGCATCCTTGGCGACGCCAAGTACCTTGTAGGGATCAAACGATGTTGCATCAGTGACCGGCAGGTGCAGCGTCTGCAGCCGCGCGGGCATGACAAGCCTCAAGACCTTGATTGACGTCTTGGGGATGAAGGCACTTTCACCAGCGAACTGGTCGATGTAGATGAACGTGTCGGGGCCATCCAGCAGCTTATGGACAGCACGCGATGGGGGAAGCGCTGCGCGACCGGTTACGACCGTCCCATCGTCCAGCGTCAGTTCCACCGCGACCGTCATCACCGAAGCATTGTCGACGCGATTGCGTTCAAACATCTGGGCCACGTCTCCATCTTGCCGGCATGCCGCCGCCTGCAGCGCGCAGGACGCTGGTTGGCAACTTAACACCCTCACTGGCAAACGCCGGGTTAACACCGCCCCCAAAGTCACATGAACGCCAGATAAAGCGGGAGTTCAGTAAGAGTTCAGACGGCGTGGCTCATGTTGGCGGCATCTACTGCGTAAGCGGGCCTGTTTGTGCCCCGGGCGCCAACATAGGAGGATCACGTGTACTCAAAGTCGGTGTCCGGTGTGCTTATTGCCGTCATTGCCGGTGTCGCTTTGGCT
>JANOVN010000207.1:0-4247 GCA_031417455.1 Hyphomicrobiaceae bacterium
TCCGTTTCCGGACGTCGTGAACTAAACCACTGCAATGCGATCCGGGCCAGCTGACGGGTTGCCGAATACTTCGCTCGAACCCGCAACCACCCCTGTAGACCCAGCTCGTCAACCGTGACCCTCGCGTGGTGCGATAAGCCACAATCTCATGACGCTGTGGGGGCGGGGATAACTCTCGCGCCGAAATCTGTTACGACCCGCTCGCCGCCGTTTGCGCGGCAAACACGTTCCCATCTGAATCCGTCGTTGTGACGGCAATCTGATTGTTCGACCCATTGGCAAACGTAAACCGGATATTGGGGTCCGCGCTGATCGAGATGCCCGCTTCGAGCTTGAATACCGTTTCACCACCGCGCGAAACGTCCATTTTGCTCACGTATTTCGCCGGAATATACAATCCGGTTTCCTGGTTCATTTGCATCCCGGAATAATTCGGATGCCGCACCATCACAAGTCCAGATCGCATGTCCTTATTGCCTTCGGGTGACGCGAGCAGCTTCACTTGCGACTTGCCCAGGTTAGCCATTGCTTCGTCCGCGTCCTTCAGCGAGGGAGCCGAGCAGCCACCCGCTCCCTTGACGAACTTCGTGACCATCAACAGCGTGCCGTCCTCTTTCTCCACGATGGCCCGCAGATTGGAATAATTGTCAAAACGCAACCTAGTCGCAATCGACCGGTCGCCCGTACCCGCCGCAGGCCCGAACGTGAAGGCGGCGGCCATCGGTGCCGGGTTCTTGTCGATCACCAGCGTCAGCGACTTGATCGCGCCGAGGCTTCCCGCAATCTTGACGGTGATAGGTACGATCGCCGCATCTTCCGCTCGGTACGGCGCGTCCAGTTCCAGGCCGACTGCGTCCGTCACAATGGCTTTCGTACCAAACAAATCGGCTTTGAGCGCAGGCCAGGTCTCTTCATCGGCGGCCCGCGCTGGGCCGCAGCCGAGTGCAACGGCGCACGCCAATGCGGCTACCATCCGCAAGTTCAAACGGGGAGTGCTCTTAAGGGCCGTCATATCCGGTCATCTCCAGTTGTTGCGATCAATGCGGCCCGCCGTGACAAACCGCCGTGACAAACCGCGCTCAACACACTCGTTATTCCCATTCCAATTCGGCAAATGCTGCCGCTATATTACGTGCATGGAAATCATCAAACAATAGCCATGCTGGTTTTTCGCTCAAAGCCGCTGTTCGCATAGCCTCATCCAAGGTCCGCCCGTCGGCGACCGTCTTACGGACATCGCGCGCGATCAACTCGAGATACTGGGCTTGCGCAGCCATCGCTTCTGGCCACGGCATGCTCGCGGGTCCGTGCCCCGGAACGACCCGGGCCGCAGGCTCCAACTTCAACTCCGCCAGCAGTGCCAACCACCCCTTGATCGATCCATCCAGCGTCGGCACATGCCCCGAAAACAGCAGATCGCCCAGAAACAGCGTTCCCGTCGTCTCGTCGCGCACCGTCAAATCGTTGTCGGTGTGCGCCGTCCTGCGCGCCGTCAGCGTCAGTATTCGGTCGCCAAGATCGAGTGTGCGAACCCCATCTACAGTGAGGGTCGGCGGCACGATCCGCGTCCCATCAAAGTCATCCGGTGCCAAGTCCAGTTTATTCACAGACAGGTAGCGATCCCCACGTGCCGATAGCGAACGCGCCAGTTTTGCGTGACCGGAAAATACCGTTTCAGGCGCAATAAATGCAGCGTTTCCAAACACATGATCGGGATGCATGTGCGTGTTGATGACATACCGGATCGGGCGATCCGTTACGCTCCTAATGGCAGCCTTCAGCGCGCGCCCGACCCCTGCACTTCCCCCCGTATCGATCACCGCGACACCGTCGCGGCCAATGACGAATGAAACATTGGAGATATGCCCGCCATTCTGAGGCAGCATCAACTCGTGCCGGCCCGCCGATACGAACACGCCCGGCGCAATCTCCACTGTCGTAAAGGTGACGCCGCTGGTGCCTGCTCTCGCACCTAAAGCATTGAACCCGCAAGCTGACGCTGCCGCCGCTGTGCGCAAAATAGACCGGCGGGACAACAGCGACATGTCTGGAAATCTCCACTTGGTGGCACGTGCAGGCGTTATCGTGATCGTAGCAGCGAGATCACGATAAATATTGCATTGTTTCTAAAACCCAAGCCGGCGGTGGCACTGAAAACAACCCAGCCGCACCCGGTTTCGCACACCAAACGTGCGCCGCAAAGACGATTGCTGCAACGCACCAAAACCAGCATCCGCCGGCACTATTGCGTCCTAAGTCGGGTGACATTTTGCGACTGCGAGACTTGGTGCCACACGACGTCTTGCGGTCTTCACAAAAAAGTGCGTTAAGTCGCGGCGTGACTAAGACTTTGGGCCAAGCTCGAATGGGTAGGCCCCGCTCGACGGACAACGGGAAGACGGGGGAACCCCGCACCCGGAGGAATGCCGAGGTAGTCTTTAGTTGCGCTTGCAAGCATGGCAAGAACCCAAATGGAGGAAGCGTGATGCGCAACAGTGCACTCGCAAGTGCTCTTCTTGTTACCGTTATGGCTGCGCCCGCAATGGCCAACCAGGACGTCATCAAGAATACTGCAGACCCAAAACAGTGGACTCTGCAAACCGGTGACTACACCAACCAGCGTTATTCAAAGCTCGACCAGATCACCCGCGACAACGTCAAGACCCTCAAGGTTGCTTGGACGTTCTCGACTGGTGTGCTGCGTGGCCACGAAGGTTCGCCGCTCGTCGTTGGTAACGTGATGTTCGTTCACACCCCGTTCCCAAACAACGTCTTCGCTCTCGATCTCGACAACGAAGCCAAGATCCTTTGGAAGTACGAGCCGAAGCAGGATCCATCCGTGATCCCCGTCATGTGCTGCGACACGGTAAACCGTGGCGTTGCTTATGCCGAAGGCAAGATCTTCCTTCACCAGGCTGACACGACGGTTGTGGCACTCGATGCCAAGACCGGCAAGGAAGTCTGGAAGGCTGTGAACGCTGATCCCAAGAAGGGCGCTACCGGCACTTCGACCGTGATCCCCATCAAGGACAAGATCATCGTTGGCGTTTCTGGCGCTGAATTCGGCGTGCAGTGCCACATGACGGCCTATGACATTAATACCGGCAAGCTCGCTTGGCGCGCTTACTCGGTCGGTCCGGATGATCAAATCCTGTTCGACGGCGAAAAGACCATGTCGCTCGGCAAGCCCGTCGGCAAGGACAGCTCGATCAAGACCTGGACGGGCGACCAGTGGAAAATCGGTGGCGGCTCGACTTGGGGCTGGTACTCGTATGATCCCGCTCTGAACCTGTTCTACTACGGCTCGGGCAACCCATCGACCTGGAACCCTGCTCAGCGCGCCGGGCCCGATGGCAAGCAGATCGACCAGAAGTGGACGATGTCCATCTTCGCTCGTAGCCCTGACACCGGCGTGGCCGCCTGGGCATACCAGATGACCCCGTTCGATGAGTGGGACTATGACGGCATCAACGAGATGATTCTCGCTGAGATCGACGTCGCCGGCAAGAAGCGCAATGTTCTCGTGCACTTCGACCGTAACGGCCTTGGCTACACCCTCGACCGCGCCACTGGCGAACTCCTGGTTGCCCAGAACTATGACCCCAAGGTCAACTGGCACACCGGCGTCGACATGGACCCCAAGTCGCCGAAGTATGGCCGTCCAGCAGTCAACCCCAAGATGTCTACGTTCCTGAACGGTCAGGACGTGAACTCTAAGGGCGTCTGCCCGGCAGCTCTCGGCTCCAAGGACATGCAGCCTGCAGCATTCTCGCAGCAGACCGGCTTGTTCTACGTTCCGACGAACCACGTTTGCATGGACTATGAGCCATTCAAGGTCTCCTACACCGCTGGTCAGCCATACGTTGGCGCCACGTTGTCGATGTACCCAGCTCCTGGTTCGCACGGCGGCATGGGCAACTTCATTGCCTGGGACGCTGGACAGGGCAAGATCGTCTGGTCGAAGCCTGAACCCTTCTCTGTCTGGTCGGGCGCTCTCGCGACCGCTGGCGGCGTGGTGTTCTACGGTACGCTGGAAGGCTACCTGAAGGCAGTCGATGCTAAGGACGGCAAAGACCTGTTCAAGTTCAAAACCCCGTCGGGCATCATCGGAAACGTGATGACGTACGAGCACAAAGGTAAGCAGTACGTCGCCATCCTTTCGGGCGTCGGTGGCTGGGCCGGTATCGGTCTGGCAGCTGGTCTGCAGAACCCGACCGATGGTCTGGGCGCTGTGGGCGGCTACGCTG
>JANOVN010000208.1:0-3225 GCA_031417455.1 Hyphomicrobiaceae bacterium
TCGCGATCGATCGGAAACAGCGATCGGGATCAATCGGAACGACCGATCGGGATGCCCCGGTGCGGGCAATCGCGGGGGCCGAAGCTTCGGTGTGGACGGAACGGATGTCGTGTCGAAGACGCGCGCTTCCAGCACGACCGGCGCTGGTCAACGGCGTCGTCGTGGCGAAGCACGCCTCCTGCACGATGCGCCAGCGCTGCTTCACGACATGCACGAGGTGGGCGAACGTGACCGTCGCATAGAGCGTCGAAAACTAGTATTTCGTAGCACTAGCGTCCGGCTATTAATCCGTCCATAAGTATGGAGACAATCAAGCCGCGTACCGCAGAGACGGTTTCTGGTAGAACGAGCGGATCTTGTCGGGGTTGTTTTGCAGTTGGCGCATCGACGAGCGGACCTTCGCTGTGAAGTCGTCCTTGTCGGTCACTGCCATGCGGCCAACCGTATCGGCCTTCAGATGTTTCCACACCAACTCGTCGGGATTGCGATCTGGAGAATAGGGCGGCAGAAAGAAGAGGCGCAACTTCCCGCCCAGCTTGTCGACGAAGGCTTTGGTTTTCTTGGCACGATGCGCGGACCCGCGATCGACGACAAGGAAGATGATGCGACTGGCGCCAGCGATCAAGCGTTTCAGAAACTCGATGAATACCTCAGCGTTCACACTGCCTTTTTCCAGAACCATGAAGCGCATGTGGCCACGTGACGTGATGGCCGAAATCAGACTCATTCCGTGGCGGGCACCCGTAGACGCGACGATCGGTGTCTCGCCTTTCTTGCCCCAGGTTCGCCCAGAATGATGATCAGATCGGATGTGTGCGGCATCGCCGAAGTATATGTCCGCGCCCTCTTTTCTCGCCATGGCCTTGATCTTCGGATATTCCTTCTTGAGCCACTGCTGCACCAGAGCCTCGTCGCGCTCTTGCGCCCGATGCAATGGTTTCTGGCAGGTTATTCCGAGCTGGGCCAGCAGACGCCCAACCGAATTGGCGCTGAGTTTCACACCGAACTTGTCCTTGATCACCTTTGCCACCATCTCACGCGTCCAGAGTGCGAACTTGAACTTTAATTGCAATGGGTTTTTCTGCGTTATCGTGTCGTGTATCCATTGTAATTTCTTGCCGTCGAGTTTCGGCGGGCGGCCGGGAATTGGCTTCGCTTTCAGCGCCCCCCATCCGCCACGCCGATAATCGGCAAGCCAGCGGTAAACCACGCTGCGAGCAACCCCGAACATTCGCGCGACATCCTCCGGATGCTCGCCTTCCTGGACCCGCTGCACCCCGCGCAACCGCAGAGCCTCGAGCGTCGCATGATCAAGCTTTAGGGCGTCATCTTTTCTCATGCCACGAAAGAATCATCTTGCGGCTGATTTGGCAAGGAACGTCTTCTTATTTATGTACTGATTAATACACGCAAGTAATCGAAGCTTTGAGTTTCCGGAAACTGAATGCGCTCTTGCGGACGCCGGATGGCCAACAGGTGATGAACAGCACGATGCAGTTCTGGAATCCGAAGTGCGAGCGGTAGAGGCCACGCTTGATGAACTCGGCGTAGTGCTTGAATTTCTCCTGGATGCTGCGGCGCTTGATCGAGGCGACCAGCGGTTCGGTGGCGCGGTCGATTTCCTTCACATAGAACAGATGTTTGCCGCCGCGCCGCAGTGCATTCGGATGGCCATCGGGCAGCAGCTTGTCGGAGGCGAGTGGGATCGCACGCTCTTTCAAAGCCTCGAACGGCACCTTGCCGAGCGCGATGATGTCGTTCCAATTGAGATGCTCGGCATCTTGCACTTCAAGTGCGAAGGATGCTTCGACCAGACTTTGCAACAGTTGATGCGCGAATGGATCGCGTGTCACGTCGGATGTGGCGTTGATCGCGGCGTAACCCTTGCGGGTCAGATTATAGACCGCGTGTTTGTACCAATCCTGGCGGCGTTCTAGGTATGCATGCGGCTCACGCGCGAGACGCGCGAGGCGACTGTAATTGCGCTGCTCACTGCCGCCGCTGAGGGCTTGTATCCAGTTGCTCGGCAGATACGGATACCGGGCAAGGATGCGAAAGCGATCGAGGTCGAGCGGGGAGAGCATGAGCGGGCGATCGTCGGCGTGCTCACCAGTATATGCAAATTGTGATCTGTGTCGGCGTGTCATCCCGCCGAGGTGGGGACGAGGTGGGGATTCGATAACGGTTGCTATGGGTGGCATGCGGGGAAGCGGAGCGAGGCGCTCGCTATGATCCACGGTATCACAATTTCGCGACCGATTCTGTCCAGCGGCTTGCCGATGTGGGAAACCGATCGGTGTCGACGATCTGGCGATGGTTCGGTCCGGAGTGGATAGGACCGCGACGGCGTGCCGGTCTTTTGCAAATCGATGTTGAATTGCGTTGATCCAGAATTTGTCCATACAAAGAAATCGTTTGTGATCGAAACACTGCAGACGTGAGCCCCGGAGTTGCCTATGCTTCGGTGTAAGAAAACGTTTGGGGGGAAGGGTGCGTTGGGGTTCGACAATCTCAGCGCACCCTTTTTTGTTCGGAGAGGGCAGCGCGCGTGTCAGTCCCGCCGCATTTTGCGTTGGGCTTCTTCGCTGCCGGATACACTGCCAAGATATTTTTGATGGTGTGGAAGACGGCGCGCTTCTTCTCTTCCACCAATGCGGCGCCGTAGATCGGCTCACCATAATCGAGCAGCTCGTTGAGCTCGTCGTTGAAGGTGATCGATAGGCGAACGGTCCTCATGCTTTGGCGCGGGTTGCTCTGCGCTCGGCTAGGAAAGCGTCGGTGCGCGCCATTGCCTGATCGATGGAGAGCGTGCGGCCTGCTTTGAAATCCTCTTTGGATCGCGCGATCAGCGCAAGCTCTTCGGGGGTCAATGCGCGCGGAAGTTCGTCGCTGGTGGCTACGTCGTCGACGAAATCGGCAACGGTTTTGACGGCCTCGTCATCCAGGGATGCGAGCTTGGCATTGATGACGGCGATGGCTTCGATGCGAGTCATGAGCCCATCCTAGAACGGGTTTTCGCGATGGGAAATCGACCGCGAGATCAATCGATGCGCTGCAACCGGAACGGACCGCCCAGACCAGGGCAGCCACAGCCTGCGGGTTGCATGCATTGGGTGGTCCAGTCCCCGGACATCTCGCGACTGTCGGCGCTGAAATTGCCTGTGCCCACGAATGGCCTTTGTCGCCAGTCGGTGCCGGAAAACCAGAGCTGGAAGGCGAGTGAGC
>JANOVN010000209.1:0-4256 GCA_031417455.1 Hyphomicrobiaceae bacterium
CATCGAGCGCGAGCCATAAGGTTGCGAGTTCGCCATCTGCAATGCCGCGCGACCGGGCTTGTGTTGTACCGCGCTTGGGCAAGGTCTTGCATACGTGCACGCGTAACCCCTTGGCGCGGCGGCTCTTGATGCCCCAATTGATAACGGACGAAATTGCGGACTTCGCGTGGTCCGCCTGCGAGATGCTGTTGCGATCAACGATGACGTCGATCACGTCTGCGATGTCGTCTGCCGTGACTTCGGTGGCAGGCTCAGTGCCGATCGCCTTGCGGATATCTACAAGGCAAAACTTGTAATTTTCTTTTGTAGCCTGCGATGGGCCGTCAGCTGCAGACATGAAGGCGTCGATCAATTCGTTGATCGTCATTGCTTCGCGGCGGGCCTGCCTGTCGGCGACTGGATCGTTTTCGCGGCTCACGTTGGCCATCGCATCGACGGCTGCCAGCCTAGCATCTGCGAGACTCATCGCTTCTCGCCTGCCTAGCTTGAGCCGCCGACGCACGGCCCCTTTTGCGTAAGTGTAGAAGTATGTGCCAACGCCAGACGGCTGGACCATCAACACAAATCCTTGGACGCCCTCGATCCTGTATTCGGTCGACTTACCGTTTACGGACTTGGCGGCTTTGACACTTGCCGCGTTCATCGGCAGTTCACGCGTCATGATGCTCGTTCTCTCGTGTTTGCTTATGTTTGGAAATGCTACAAAAATGCTACGAAAAGCGTAGCATTCATGTTGCAGCATGAGGAATCAAACCACCATCGCCCCACTAAATAATCCATACAACACTTTGAATTAAATAGCTATTTTATTAGCAACGAGGCATCATGAGTCAACATACATGATCCATCAAAAATAGTTTGTGGAACTAGAGGTCCTCAGTTCAAGCCTGAGAGCTGGTACCAATTCCTAAGATCCAATTCATTCGTCCGGCGCGCTGATCCTACGGGATTGGCAAGGACTGGTGTTCGCGGAGGACTTTGCCGCTGACGTTGTCGATTTCGACCAGTTTGACACGATAGCCCCACAACCTTGCAACGTGGAGCAGAACGCGCTCGCAACTCGTTTTGTCGAGCAGCACGCCATTGCGGACCCGGTGGGCAATCTGGAGCCGACGCGACCCGCTCAAGTCGGCATCGACGATTTGCAGATCTGGATCTTGTGTTGCGACTGCATATTGTTGTGATAGCGCGCGACGGACGTTGCGGTAGCCCTGTTCGTTGTGAATGTTGCGGACCTCGACCAGGGGAGCCGCCGAGCGGTCGCGGACTTCAAACAGGCGGAAGTCGCGGATCAGTTTGGGCGACAGGAACTGCATCACGAAGCTATCGTCGCGGTAATCGGACCAGACATTTTTGAGCACGGCGATGGCGTCGCCGGTGCCAGCAATTTCGGGAAACCAATCGCGGTCTTCCGACGTTGGATTGACAGCAATGCGCTCGATGTCGCGCATCATGGCAAAGCCCAGCGCGTAGGGGTTCAGGCCTTGATAACGGCGGTCGGACCAGGCGGGTTGCGTTACCACCGACGAGTGGCTGTGCAGGAATTCCAGCATCGAGCCTTCGGTCAGGAGGCCCTTGTCATGCAGGCGGTGCATGATGTGGTAGTGAGTCCAGGTCGCGCAACCTTCGTTCATCAGCTTGGTATTACGCTGCGGGTAGAAGTAGTTCGCCAGCATGCGCACAATGCGAAGCAGTTCCCGTTGCCAGCTTTCCAGCTTGGGGGCGTACTTTTCCAGGAAATAGAGCAGGTTCTCTTCGGGAAGGCCGATGGCCTGGGCTTCCTTCGCGTCGCCTGGAGCATCGCGGTTGTCAACTTCTATGCCACCTTGGCCTTTTGGCACGGTGCGCCAAAGGTCGTTGAAGGACTGCTCCTCGTACTCGCGGCGTTTCAGTTCACGTTCGGCTTCGCGGGCCAGTGTGGTCGCTTTACCGGTGCCGGGGTGGCGGCTGACGCCTTGGGACATGAGTGCGTGCGCCGCATCCAAGATCAGTTCGACCTTCTCCGCGCCGTGGCGCTCCTCGCAGCGGGCGACGTAGGATTTTGCGAAAGCAAGGTAGTCCAAGATCGCGTCAGGCCGCGTCCAGTCCTTGAACATGTAGTTGTTCTTGAAGAAGTGATTGTGGCCCATGGCGGCGTGGGCCAGCACCAGCGTCTGCATGGTCATGGAATTTTCTTCCATGATGTAGTTGATGCAGGGGTCGGAATTGATAACGATCTCGTAGGCGAGCGGGCGGTTGCCTTTGCGGTATTGGGCTTCGTCGCGCGCGAAGTGCTTGCCAAACGACCAGTGGCGATACATGTGCGGCATGCCGATGGAAGCGTAGGCGTCCAGCATCTGCCCGGCGGTGATGACCTCGATGACGTTGGGCGACAGGTTCAAGCCCATCTCGCCGACGCCGATTTTTTCGATTTCGTCGTAGGCCTTTTTCAACAGGTCGAAGGTCCATTCTGGACCGTCGAACATCGGAGACTTCAAGGGTGTATGCGAGGCAGTGACGGGCATGGGTCGCTTCGCCTCTCTTACGCTGTTGCCTTGTCGGCCGCGAAGAGTTCGCGGAAGACGGGGTAAATGTCGCCTGGATCTGCGACTTGGCGGACGGCGAACTTCGAGACGCGTTTGGCGAGCGGGGTGTAGCCGCGCCAAACGACGCTTTCGCCGCCAAAGCCCCCGCCAGGATGGCCAACTTCGATGTAGGCGAAGTACTGGCAGACGGGGAGGATATGCTGCTCCAGGAGGTCGACGCAGCCATGCATGTCTTCACCGACGTTGTGACCGTCGGAGGCTTGGGCGGCGTAGATGTTCCAGTCGCGCGGCGGGTATCGTTGCTCGATGATATTGCGCATCTCTACCAGTGCCGTCGAAACGACTGTGCCGCCGGTTGAAGTTGCCTCGAAGAAGGTTGACTGGTCGACTTCCTGGGCTTGGGTTGTGTGGCGAATAAATACGACCTGCACTTCGCGGTAGTGGCGGTTCAGGAACACGTTGAGCAGCATGAAGAAGCGTTTGGCCAGATCCTTCAGCGGCTCGGTCATCGAGGCCGAGACGTCCATCAGGCAGAACATCACGGCTTGGGTGGTTGGTTGCGGGCGCCGTTCGTGACGATTGTAGCGCAAGTCGATGGGGTCGACGAAGGCGACGGCCCTGCGCAGATGGCGTAAGTGGTCGAGCTGCCGGGTCAATTCGGCGACAAGCACTGCGTCGGGCGGGGTTTGCGTCTGTGCGGCCTCGAGATCGGCCTCGGCCTGGGCGATGCGCTCCAGGCTTGGACGGTTGAGCGCCAAGCGGCGGGCCAGTGAATTGCGCATGGTTCGCCCGGCGTTGAGCCTGGACGGTGAACCGTCCGTGGTAAACCCAGCGCGGGCGAGCTTGGTCGACTTCAGGGAACGGAGCTGGACCTTCACGAGATTGGGGAGCTTCAGGTCTTCGAAGAACAAGTCGAGAAATTCTTCACGGGTCAGGGTGAACACAAAATCATCATCACCGGAGCCGTCTCCTGCGCCGGAGCCGCTGCCGCCGCCCGGGGGCGGCTTTGCAATGGTGTCCCCGACGGTAAAATCCTGGTTGCCGGGGAGGACGAAGTCACGCGTGCCGCTGTCGCCGCCGAGGCCGAACGAGGGTTCGCTCAGGCTCTTTGTGGAGATCGAGATCTTCTGACTGCCTTCGACTTCAGTGATCTTGCGCTTCTTCAGTGCTTCACGGGCCGCGGACCTGATCTCGGCTTTCGCGCGGCGCATGAAGCGCTGGCGATTACCGAGGCTCTTGGCCTTTGGGTTCAGACGGCGGTCGGTAATCTGCATTGCCACTCCGCTTCCCAGCTTGCCCCGGTGGCGAGAAGTCGAGGGGCTATCCGCCCCTCAAACACCCCGACCAGGAACCTTGTCCCTGGACCCGCGCTATTGAGCACCAGGGTTAGCTCGACTTCTTCACGCGCATGTACCATTCGACGAGGCGACGGACCTGACGCGGGGTGTAGCCGCGCGCGACCATGCGCTCGACGAACTGCTGGTGCTTCTTTTCGGTTTCACCGTCCTTCTTGGCGCCGAAGCTGATGACCGGCAGCAGTTCCTCGACCTGACTGAACATGCGCCGCTCAATCACGTCGCGGATCTTTTCATACGAGGTCCAGCTCGGGTTCTTGCCGCCATTCTTGGCGCGCGCCCGGAGCGAGAATTTGACGACCTCGTAGCGGAAGTCTTTTGGGTTCGCGATTCCGGCAGGCTTTTCGACCTTCGACAATTCGCCGTCGAGGACCTG
>JANOVN010000210.1:0-2189 GCA_031417455.1 Hyphomicrobiaceae bacterium
CCGCGAGATCGCCCTGGCGCTGGGCGTCCCGCCGATGCTGCGTCGTGGCGTAGCCACGCTCTGCGTGGACGCATCCCCGGCGACAACACCTTCTCGAACGACCAGGAAGCCAACCGAACACCAGCCGCAACACCGTCATCCCGCCGATGCGGAGCATCGCAAGCAGCAAAGCCAACCCGCACCGCGTCTGCAATGGCCAATTGGCTTGGTGCTGCATACGGCGAAAATCTGACGCTAAAGCTCGATCTGGATCAAGTGCAGGCCCTTGCTTCAGAGCGCGAAGCCCTCTGGACTCGTCTTGACAAATCGACGTTCCTCACTCCCAACGAAAAGCGGTCTGCGGCAGGTTACGGCCCGTTGGCAGGCGGCGATGCGCTCAAATTCGCACCCAGTCTAAACTTCAAATACCCCGGCCAGCCTCGCACTGAAGACGGAGAATTCGACTTCGGTCGCCAAGAGGGTGACGATGGCTCATCGCCCAATTTTGCAACAATCGACGTTGGCCCGTCTCCGGACGCAGCTCCCCAAGCCGACCCCTCCGAATGGCCCACGTTGGACAATCCCAAGATTGTTCCCGTCGCCGACAAGCCCCAATTTAGTCCCGACAAATTCGGCTGGCATGACTACAGTGTAGGCCCTAATCTGATTTGTGGCTCTGAACTTAAATGTACGGCACAAGAGATGGTAGACCAACTTTCACGTTACGGTGTGCCCGGGCGAGACCCTTCGCAGCCTGTCGAAAATGGCGGCACTGACCCTGTTTACGATCCGCGCAATGGGATGTTCGGAGGATACGTCAAGACCACAGTCAGTGAAAATGGATTGGCTATCACCAATCGAACTCAACCGGGGCACTTATTGTACGACGGGCAAATCACAAGGCAGGCGTTGCAAGCTGCAGATGGTTCCTGGTATGTCTACACACGCGGAACTGGCAACAACGTAATTCCAGGGTTCAATGCTATAAACGAATGGCAAGGTCCGGAAATATTCCGGACACTTGATAAAAACCTGCGCGACAGCATATCGAGGCATCATGGAGTTTCAAGGCAATAAGCTTTCGCTATGTGTATCGTTCGTCATTTTGATGATTGGAGTGTATATGTTGTCGGCCCAGACTGCAAAGCACCCTGACCGGTTGCCACTTCATTCGATAATTTATTCTGTGCCTGAACAGGCAAGATTGAATTTCTTTTCTCAGCTTGAAGTGTTCGGTAAGGAAAATGGTTTCCGTGTGCGAATTGCTCCGGTGCATCCCGTAAACAAGCAATTCGGCATCGATATGTGGCGAAGCGACGGCTTGATTTCGGGTGACAATTTACTGGACACTGCAATATTCTATATTGGGTTCTACGCCGCAGAAGATGGTTCGTATTCTATGGTCGTCATGGATACACTCTTTCAAAAGCTGGTCAGTCGCATTGGCCAGATCGATGGCGTAATTGTGAAGTCTTCGACATAAGTTTGCGCTATGATTGAGTCGGCCCCATCGAAGCCACCGCCATCGACATCCACAACCAGGCATCGAAGTGGAACAAGGCGCTGCTGGACAACGCCGCCCGGCCATCCGGCGCCCTCGTCTACGCCGCCCGCGAAGGCCGCCTTTCCCCGGAACAATTCGAGCGCCTCAAAAACGAACTCCAGGAAGGCTTCCAGGGCGCGTTCATGCGGAGCATGACCAGCAAACGAGCATGCAGGCCGCCCGCTCCTGCTTGAAGGCGGCCTCGACTGGAAACCGCTCTCGCTGACGCCCGCCGAGCTTGATTTCGTCAACACAAAACACGCCGCTGCCCGCGAGATCGCCCTGGCGCTGGGCGTCCCGCCGATGCTGCGTCGTGGCGTAGCCACGCTCTGCGTGGACGCATCCCCGGCGACAACACCT
Organism: Hyphomicrobiaceae bacterium; assembly: GCA_031417455.1. Lineage (GTDB taxonomy): Bacteria > Pseudomonadota > Alphaproteobacteria > Rhizobiales > Hyphomicrobiaceae > JANXVY01. Next base: position 1,883 of record JANOVN010000210.1, read on the forward strand.
TCTCGAACTACCAGGAAGCCAACCGCACACCAGCCGCAACACCGTCATCCCGCCGATGCGGAGCATCGCAAGCAGCAAAGCCAACCCGCACCGCCCGGGCACTTGCCGACTGGCTCAGCCCCGCCTACGTCGATGCGGAGCATCGCCAGCATAATGCAACCCTCATCCTGCGCCCCGACCTCGACCAGATCGAAGCGCTCGCCCCCGAACGCGAAGCGTCCTGCCGGAGGCAGGCCAGTAGCGAGCGGACCCGCCTGGAAAAAGCAACCTTCCTCACCGACGACGAAAAGCGCTCCGCCGCCGGCTA
>JANOVN010000211.1:0-1672 GCA_031417455.1 Hyphomicrobiaceae bacterium
CAATTGCCATTGCTGCGCTTTGCCTCGCGACCGTCGTCCCTTTCGCCGCTAACGCAAAATCGATGGACGGCAAGAAAACGATAACGCCGCCAACCATGGAGCAGTGCCACGGCGGCTATCAGAAGGCGTATTCGAAATCGATGCATTGGTCGAAGAGCAAGTTCAAAAAGGCCTGCAAAAAGATGATGAAGTCCCATCACGGCATGATGAAAGACGGGATGATGAAAAAGGATGGCATGATGAAAAAGGACAAGATGTAATCTGCCTCGTCCCACCTGTCCGTCGTCCTAAGGCGCGGGGTCCAGGGGGTGAGCCCCCTGGCCTTCACTTCACTTCACTCCGCCGCCAGCATCGCAACACTCACCGCTGGCGCGCACCGTGTCGCCCAATCGGTCCATTCGGGCGGCGCACCTATGAGCTCACCGAATGTCACCGACGGCATCCCAAGACCCGCTGCCACCTGCGCCACGACCTCCGCTCCAATCCCCGCAGCGACCACCTGCCCGCCATGCTGCCCGCCATGCGAATTCGCGCCAAGCTGTCGGCAACCGTCGACGATTGACGCCAATTGAACGTCCGCAATAACCCGCGCCGCTTCACCCCAATCCGCATCCTCGCTGGGTCCAGCATCGCGGCCAAAACACCGCGCCAGCCGCGCCCGGCTTTCCGCCACGCTCTTGCCCCGCCCGTCGCTCGTGCCATGCTGGTCGACGCCGCCGGGTAACTCGCCAAGGACACGGCGGACATCCGCCATCGTCGCGAACGGATCTCTCGCCAGCCCCTGCCACTGCCCTTGAAACACGCTGCGCGTCGTCACGGCCATGACCGGGGTCCGCGTCAGCCCGGTGTAGACAAGTTCCCCCGTTCGCAGCCGCTCGCCATCCGACCAGCCCTTGGCCACCGGCACGCCGCCGCCCAGCGCAATGATGTCCGTCGTGGTCGAGCCCATATCGATCAGCAACCCCTCACGGGCGAGTCGGCCAGCAACCGTCGCCGTGGCAAGGAAATTGGCCGACGCCACGTCCTCGTCGTGCACGGCGGCCTCTTCAGCGCTGCCCAACCCGCGCCGTCCCATCCAAAACCGGCATCCCGGCCCGAGCGCTGCCTCTAGCCGTTCGACCAGCATGACCACGCCCGTGTAGCGGTCTGGAAAAATGTCGGCGAGTTCGCCAGTCATGGTCACCGTGTGGCGACGGGCCCCCCCCGTGATCTCCAAAGCTTGGGCGAGCGCTAAATCGAGCTGTTCGAGCCCGCGCCACAGCGGACACGGAATTTGGCTGGCATGAACGATCACGCCCTCGCGCAGCAGTGCGACCTTGAGATGCGCGCCTCCCACATCGTAGCCAGCCGTCAGCGTCCTATCGGCTTTGATTGATTTAGACCCTGCCCCACCACTCCTTGGCCGGGCGTGACCCGGCCATCCAGCAGCCGCACGAATGGGGCTGATTGTGTTGCCCGGGATGGCCGCCTCAAGCCCACGGCTGTCGGGATTAATTCCCGCCCTCTCCACTGTTTCCGCGGACGGCTCTGCACTCGCCGATCCGGGGCCTTTATCACACGGTGGGTGGTAACGATCCCGGATCAGCGTGCGCAACGGCGCACTGATCCGGGATAACGGTGGGAGGGGAATTGGGTCCCGGGCCTTCGTGGTGGTCAGATCAAGAAGCTATTA
>JANOVN010000212.1:0-12567 GCA_031417455.1 Hyphomicrobiaceae bacterium
GAGCCGGAGCGCGGTCGAGGCGGGTATTACGTCGCATCGCGAGATTGGAGCGGCGGTGGTCGTGACAGTGGACGATCCAGCGACAGGGCAGCCGGATCATTTGGTTGCCTATGTCGTGGGGCGGAAAGGTTTGCCCAACGAGGCGCTGCTGGCGCGGGTGCGGGAGCATCTCAAGAGTGCGTTGCCTGCCTATGCAATTCCGGCGGTGTTCGTGCCTCTCGGCGAGATGCCGATTGCGCTATCGACGGGGAAGATCGACAGGAAGATATTGCCTGCGCCGCCAGCGCTGGCGGCGGCGATCAAGCCCGATACGCTGAGGGCTGCGGCGCGGGTGATGGCACGGATGCGCGGCGTCTGGCTTGATGTGCTGGGGCGCGAGCCAACTCAGGGAACCGATAACTTCTTCGATCTTGGCGGGCATTCACTGCTAGCGATTGAGTTAGCTTTGGCGGCGGAGACGGCGTTTGGGGTGCGGCTCGATGTCATCGACGTGTTCGATCATCCGACCCTTGAGGCGTTGTCGCGGCATGTCGAGGCGGCGATGATTGAGGCGCCGCTCAAGGAGCGCGTGCGAGCGCGTCCGCTTCATGATGGGGCCATTGATGTTGCCGTGATCGGAATGGCGTGCCGGTTTCCAGGTGCAAATGACCCCGAGGAGCTTTGGCGCAATCTGGTGGCTGGGGTTTCGTCGATCCGGATGTTTAGCGATGAGGAATTGGCGGCGTTCGGGGTACCCGCGGGGCTTATTGCACATCCAGATTATGTGAAAGCAGGGGCGGTGCTCGATGGCGTGGCTAACTTCGATCCGCGCTTTTTTGGGTTGAGTGAGCGGGAAGCGACACTGATGGACCCGCAACAGCGGTTGTTCGTTGAATGCTGCTGGACGGCGCTGGAGCGAGCAGGGCATGCGCCGGGGACGCGCGCGGCGCGGGTGGGGGTGTTTGCTGGGTGTTATCTGCCGTCGTATCTGGTGCATCATCTAGGCGCGGCGCGGCACCTCAATCCCGGCGATCCGACGTCGTTTCATCTGGCGGAACTGGGCAACGATAAGGATTATCTGGCTTCACGGGCGGCGTATCTGCTTGATCTCGACGGGCCGGCGATTTGCGTCCAGACATCGTGTTCGACGGGGCTGGTGGCGATTGCGCAGGCGGCGCAGGCTATCCAGGCCGGGCAGTGCGACATGGCGCTTGCCGGGGCGTCTAGCATCACGTTTCCGCAGGGGGGATACTTGCATGTGCAGGGGCACATCGCGGCGCGCGACGGCGTGTGCCGGACCTTCGACGCCCGTGCGGACGGGACGATATTGGGCGACGGTGTGGGCGTTGTCGTGTTGCGGCGGCTCAACGATGCGCTAGCGGATGGCGACAACGTGCTGGCGGTCATCAAGGGGTTCGCGGTCAACAACGATGGGGCGCGCAAGGCTGGGTATTCGGCGCCGAGCGTGCGGGGGCAAGCGGATGTGGTGCGCGCGGCGCTGACGCATGCGGGCGTGGATGCCGGGAGCATCGGATATGTCGAGGCGCACGGGACAGCAACGCCGATTGGCGATCCAATCGAGGTGCGGGCGCTAGCGCAGGCGTTCCAGCACGATACCCAGGAGACGGGGTTCTGCGCGCTCGGATCGATCAAGCCCAATATCGGGCATGCCAATATCGCGGCGGGGACGGCAGGTTTCATCAAGGCGGTGCTGGCTTTGCACCACAAACAAATTCCGCCGCAGATCAATTATGAGACCCCCAATCTGGAACTGCGGCTGGAGGAGACGCCGTTTTATATTTCGACGCAGTTGCGGACATGGACAGCGCGGGCTGGTGGGCCGCGCCGGGCGGGGGTGTCGAGCTTCGGGATCGGCGGGACGAACGCGCACGTGGTGCTGGAGGAGGCTCCGGCGCGGGGGGCCGAGGCGGAGCGAGGCGGGGCGGACGTGCTGCCGCTGTCGGCGCGGTCGGGCGCGGCTCTGGAGGCGATGCAATCGGGGTTGGCGAAACGGCTTGAGGGTTGGGACGGCGACATCGGTGACGTGGCGGCGACGTTGCAGTTGGGGCGGATGGCAATGCCGCATCGGTGTGCGGTGGTGGCGGGGAATAGTGCTGAAGCGGTGGCGGCGTTGCGGGCGTTGCCGCCGGTTCGCCCGGACATGTGTGGCGATGGCGGGGTCGTATTCCTGTTTCCGGGGCAGGGCGCGCAGTATGCGGGGATGGCGGCGGGGCTGATGCAGTCGTCGCCTGTGTTTGCGCGGAATTTCGGGCGGATTGCGGAGATGTTTGCGCCACTCGTTGGATATGATCTGCATGACCTGTTTGAGCCGGGGGCGGAGTTGCTGGCAACGGCAACGCGATTGCAGCCGACGTTGTTTGCGGTCGAACTTGCGATGGCTGAGACGTTAATCGGATGGGGGATCAGGCCATCGGCGGTGGCGGGGCATAGTCTAGGGCAGTACGTGGCTGCCGTTGTGGGCGGGATGCTGTCGCTTGAGGACGCGGTGCGCCTCGTGGCCAGCCGGGCGCAGGCGACGGACGAGGCGTTGCCGGGGGCAATGGTGCAGGTGGCGGCGAGCGAGGCGCAGGTTGCGCCGCTGTTGAGGGAGCACGCGGGTGTTTTGATTGCGGGGGTGAACTCATACCGCGATGTTGTGGTGGCTGGGGCGGTTGCAGCTGTCGAGGCATTTGCAGCGGCAGCGGAGAAGGCAGGCTTTGTCGGGCAGCAAATCGCGGTGACGCGGGCGTTTCATTCGCCGTCAATGCAGGGGGCGGCGGAGGCGATTGCGGGGATGAGGGTCGCTTGGCGGGCGGGCAACATTCCGGTTGCGTGCAATGTGACGGGCGGCTGGATGGGGGCTGATTGCGGCGCGGATTATTGGAGCCGCCATGTGCTCGCCCCGGTTCGGTTTGCAGATAATGCCGCAGCGGTCCTGGGGTTGCGGCCTTCGTTGGTGATTGAGGTCGGGCCGGGGCATACGTTGACGGGGCTGGTGGCGAAGGCTGCCGGGGGAAGCGGTGCGCCGCCGACGGCCACGACGATGCGACATAGCAAGGATCGCAAGCGGACCGACTGGGAGGCGCTCTGTGAGGGCGTGGCGAAGGTTTGGGAGGCGGGCGGCGAGGTCGATTGGCGGGCGTTCCGGGAGGGTCGGACACTGCGGCGCGTGGTGCTGCCGGTGTATCCGTTCGAACGAAAGCGGTGCTGGCCGGTGGACGATGTGGCGCAGACGGGCGGGACGGAAAACCAGCGTCCGCCGGAGCGTAAGTTGCCGTGGCAAGAGCGGTTTTATGTGCCGTCGTTGCGGCGGACGAGCGCGCCAATGGAGTTTGTGGCGGCGGGCAATCAGAACTGGGTGGTGGTCGACGGGGGGACGGATCTTGGAGCGGCGGTGACGCAGGCTTTGCGAGCGCGCGGGCATGAAGTTGAGTGTGTGGCCGAAATCAGCGCGCAACCGGCGAGTGAGACTGAGTTGCGCGTTCTGTGGCTGTGGCCGCTCGGCGCGGCGGGAGATGGACTTGCGCGGTTGATGGGACTGGCGCGGGAGTTGATCGCGTTGCGGCGGACGGTGCAGTTGTTTGTGCTTGCTCGTGTGGGGAAGACGGCGATGCTGGGGCCGCTGCTGTCGCTGACGCAGGAGGTGCCTACAATTGTGACGCGCATGATCTCCGTGGGAGACGGCGTGCAGGCGTCGGACATCGTCGCGGAATGTGCGGCAGCGGTGCCGCGGAGGGAGCCGCTGGTAGTGCTGCGCCGGGGCGTTCGCTGGGTGGAGCGGTTCGATCAGATTTCACTCGGAGAGGCCCAGCGCGTTGCGGGCGAGCAGCGGCTGGCGGCAGGTCCGCACATCATCACGGGCGGGCTGGGCCGGATCGGACATGCGCTTGGGCGGCATCTGGCAACGCTGGGGGCGGACGTTGTTTTGGTGACGCGCTCGGCCAGGGACATAGATGACGATTGCGGGGGGAAGATCAGAGTCGTTCGGGCGGACGTTTCGAAGGCTGGTGAGATTGACCGGGTGTTTGCTGAGTGTGTGGCGCGCCATGGGCGGATCGGAGGCGTGTTTCATGCGGCGGGCCAGGCGATGATCGAGGAGATCCGCGATGTGACAGCGGCGTCGCTTGCTGAGGAACTGGCACCGAAGGTTGCGGGAACTGAGTTTGTGGCGCATGCGATCAGCAAGCTTGATGCTGGCCGGAGGCCGGACTTTGTGATGGCGTTTTCATCGCTGGCAGCGTCGCTCGGCGGGTTGGGGCTGGGGTCATATGCGGCGGCAAACCGGAGCATGGATGCTTTCGTGGCGGGGCAGCCGGTGCGAGATGGCGTCCCGTGGTTTTCGGTGGGGTGGGACGACTGGGACTTTGATTACGGCGGGCAGCAGATGGGCGCGTATTCGCAGACGAGGGCAGCACTTTCGATTGCACCGGAGGAAGGGTTTGCGGCAATGGCTGCGATCCTGAGCGAACCGGGGCTGCATCGCGTGCTGGTGTCGGCGACGGACTTGGACGCGCGGATCGAGCGATGGGGGAAGCGGTCGGCGGCGGAGGCCGTGTCCGCTCGTGCCGATGCTCCGGCTTCTGGTGGTGATGGGCTATCAGTCACGGAGAAGCGCGTGCGGACGGCTTATGTGCGGGTGCTGGGCGGGTTGCCGGGCCTTGACGATGATTTCTTTGCGCTTGGCGGCGACAGTTTGCTTGCCACGCAGATTGTACTCGAACTTTCGGACGCTGATTTACGCATAGCCGATGTCTTCGATTTTCCCAGCATAAGGGCACTATCGCAGCGAATGCTGAATACTGCCAAAGACGCCCTTTAGTACGCTGCGCAATCCTGCTTCATAGGCGACGGAAAACGATACCCAAGGAGAGACGCTCAATGACCGATGCTTCCGCCCCCAAGACGTTCGATTTCGACAGCAAGATCCCGCCGCTGCCGGTGCCGTCGCTGGAAGATACGGCTGCGCGTTATCTCGTATCGATCGAGCCGCTGGTGGACGCGGCGACGCTCGCACGCAACAGGGCCGAGGTCGCGGAATTGCTCGCGCCGGACGGCGTGGGGCGCAAACTGCATGCGTTGCTGCTGGAGCGCGCGGCGAAGATGGACAACTGGCTGTCGGGATGGTGGGAGCAGGCGGCGTATCTGACTTATCAGGAGCCGCTGATCGTCAATTCCAACATCGGGATTTCGACGGATGCGCGGGTCACGCATCCCGATCAGGCCATGCGTGCAGCCCAACTGACGGCGGACACGATCAATTTCTATTTCGGAATCGTGAACGAAACGATGCCGCCGGAAATTCTGAAGGACGGCTCGGCGTTCGACATGTCGCTGTTGAAGCGGTTCTTTGCGACTAACCGTTTTCCAGGCGCCACGACGGATCGAATCCACACATATGGTTTCAATGACAGTCGGCATGTTCTCGTGATCCGGCGCGGGCACTACTATGTGTTTGACGTGATCGATATAAACGGCAAGGCACTCCCCGCTGCCGACATCATGGCGCAGTTCAAAAAGATCATCGCGGCGGCCGAAGTTGCGCTTGCGGCGGCGCCGGTCGGACTGCTCACGGCGGATCATCGCGCGGTTTGGCACACCGAACGCGACCGGTTGTCGGCCGACCCGGTCAACGGCCTTTCGCTCGACCGCATTGACCGCGCGTTGTTCCTCGTGTGCCTCGACGATGCGAGTCACGACACGTTCGAAAAGCTGGCGAAGGCCGGGTTGTATGGCATCCGGGGTTCGCGCTGGTATGATAAAAGCTTCGCGCTGGTCGTGGACACGGATGGGCGCTTCACCCTGCACGGCGAGCATTCGCCGGTAGACGCTGGGGCGTGGATTCCGCTGATCGAAACCATCGGCGGCAAGATTGCCGACCTCGCGCCCAGCGCGAATATGGCGCTCGCCGCGCCGGTCGAATTGACGTGGAACCTGAAGCCGGAAACGCTGGCGGCCATTGATCGTGCGGGCGCGGTCTGGGACAAGCTGACCGGCGATCTCGATCAACGCATTTTGCATTACACGGGTTACGGCAAGGATCTCATCAAGACGTTCAAGACGGGGCCGGACCCATTGCTGCAGATGTCGTTTCAGCTCGCGTATCTGCGGATGCACGGCAAGACGCCGAAAATCTATGAAGCGGCCTCGACACGCGCCTACCGTGGCGGGCGGACCGAGACGATCCGGTCGGCGACCAATGCGTCGCGCGCATTCTGCTTAAGCGTGGACGATCCGGCTTTGAACGACGCGCAAAAGAATACGCTGATGCGGGCGGCGTTTACCGAGCATGGCAAGCTTGCCAAGGACGCCGCGGCGGGACAGGGATGTGACCGCCATCTGCTAGGCTTGCGTCTGATTGCGGCTGAGAACGGCGTCGCCGATCTGCCCGCGCTGTTTTCGGAGGAAGTCTATAAACGCGGCTGGGAGCTTTCCACCGCACAGCTGCCGATGAAGGTCGGGTTCGTCAATCACTTCGGGCCGGTGACGCCAGAAGGGTATGGCATCGCCTACATCATCAAGGACGACCACATCAACGTGCATGTCACCAGCTTCAAGTCACATCCGATGACCGATAGCGGGAAGTATCTGGAATCGATTTCAAAGGCGCTGGACGATATCGGGGCGCTCGGGCAGCGGATCTTGGCGGCGGAGAAGGCGGCTGCGTGACGGCGCTCCGCGCTTGGGCATTTTACTTTGCGCGCGGCCGCCCCACCAACCCTGCGCGCGCGTTGCGCCCAAACCTATTTTGGGGAAGGTCGTCCAGGCTTTTCGCTGGTGGCTTGCTACGGCGACTAGCTTTTAACAAGGTAGGACGATGACGCTTTGTCCGGGGATGGCGCGGTTTGTGGCGGAGGTTGAGCGCATCTATAGCGAGCACACCGGGCATGAACCGATTGGAGAGCAGCGCGCCCTTTACGACGTTTACAGCGCGCAATTCCGGCAACCGCGCCCGCCCGGACTGGTGGTCGAGGATCGAACGGTGGCGGTTGCTCATCACGGGGTACCCGTGCGCATCTACCGTCCGCGCAGGGCTGCTGGCGAGCCGCTGCCACCGGTTATTCAATATATGCACGGCGGGGGCTGGGTGCTGGGCAGCATCGATAGCCACGATTGCATCACGGCTGAGATTGCGCATGCGACGGGGGCAGTGGTCGTCAGCGTCGATTACCGGCTTGCGCCCGAACATCCGTTTCCGGCAGCGTTCGAGGATTGCTATGGGGTAATGGAGTTTGTTGCACACAACAGCGGGGAGTTAGGCGTCGACGCACGCAGGTTTGTCATTGCAGGTGATAGTTCGGGCGGGAACTTGGCGGCGGCGCTGGCGCTGGCTGCGCGCAACGAGGCGGGGATAACGCTCACCGGTCAGGTACTGATCTATCCGGTATTGGGTGACGGGTTTGAGATGGCGTCTCACGAGGAAAATGCAGACGCACCGATGCTCAAAACCGCCGATATGCGCACGTTCTGGCGGCGTTACCTTGGCGGCACGGATACAACGCTCAATCCCTATGCCGCGCCGCTTTTGGCGACATCGTTGACACATCTGCCGCCAGCCTACATCGCGACGGCGGGGTATGATCCAGCGCGCGACGACGGTTTGGCCTACGCGCAGGGGCTGCGACAGGCGCATGTGGAGGCGGCGTATGTTTGTGCCGATGATCTGGCGCACGGGTGGCTGCGGGCGCGAGCGATGAGCCCGTCGGCTGCGCGGGCCTTCGAGGGGGTTATTGCTGCTATGCGCGGGATGGTCGAGCGGACCGGATTTTAGCCGAACGCGCGGATTGTCAATTTGGCACGGTACGCCACGGAAAATTACACTTTTCCAGTTTGGCGGATTGCGTTCCTACGCAATTTGACTAAACAACCTGCGGGGGAAACGGGCATTGTATTGTGGGCTGTCGCCGGGGTCGATGCGCTTGAAGGCGGATAGCGCAGGCAGAACCGCGTGGACGGGCGTTAATCTCAAGACGAGTACCAGTTTTTGCACCGGACTTTCCGGGGCTATCGATAGTCCGCCACCTGCGTGCCGTGTGAAATACCAAGCTACGGAGCATAGCACATGAGCGTTGTCGAAACCGCCGCACCAAGCGATGTCAATTGCAGCGTGACGAGCCAAACGGCAGGCCATTGCAATTGCCCGATGTGCTCGCGGCTGGCCGCTGGAAGTGCTGACGCACCGGTCGCCGACGCCAGCGGGATTCCACAACTCGACGCCGCAGGTTTCCTGGTTGATCCGTCCAGTCCAGCATCGGGTCTTGTTGGGACGTTGCTCGGCGGATTGCCGGTTTGGGATGCGGTGCAAACGGCGGCTCACATTGCGCGGCCTAGCGGCACATGGGCAAATTTCGCTCCTGCGATGTCCGTCAGCTACTCGTTTGGCGTTGGTGCAACGACGATCCCGGTTGGGTATGAGGCATTCAGCTCACAGGCAGCCCAAGACGGCGCGCGGCGCGCGATGCAGCTCTATTCAGATGTCAGCGGCATCACGTTCTATGAATCGGCCGACGTGAATGTCGCCAACATCACTTACATTTTCGGCATCGGGTCGACCAATGGCGGTGGTTGGGCGAACTATCCAAGTTCAGCAGGAGGCGACGTTCAAGTTGGCCACGTCTCCTGGGAAACGGAGATGATTGCCGGCAGCTATTCACTCAACCTGCTGCTTCACGAGTTGGGCCACGGCGTGGGCCTTGCTCATCCCGGCGACTACAACGGCAATACCGCTGTTTATCTCGACGCTGACCATTTCAACGATAGCGCCCAATACACCAACATGTCGTATTGGAGCGAAAGCTATACCGGGGCGTCGTTCTCACAACTTTCGACGCTTGGTTTGCATGACATTTTAGCCATGCAGATGGAGTACGGGGTCAACTGGGCAACGCGGGCGACCGACACGGTTTATGGGTTTAACTCCACCGCCGGACTCCAATCCTATGACTTCGGTTTCGACAAGACGATGGGGTTCTCCATCTGGGATGGCGGCGGCAACGATACGATTGATTTTTCGGGCTTTAGCGGCTCAACAGTCATGGACTTGCGCCAGGGCGGATTCAGCTCGACTGGACTCGAAACCTACAGCGTTTCGGTCGCTTACGGTGCCGTCGTCGAGAACGCAATCGGGGGCAGCGGCAATGACAAAATCCGGGGCAATGACACCAGCAACACGCTCACCGGCGGGGATGGGAACGACACGATATACGGCGGTTCCGAAACGGCTGTGATGCCAACCCTCGACCTGCGCGACTTTACGGGAATTTTGCTCAACGACGCGCCGCTCACCAACAACCAGTATCTCAAGGCGACGGGGATCACGTCGTTTTCGGGTGCGCAGTTTTCATTTGAACAACGCGTCAAACTCACGCGCGCGCCAGCCAATAGCGTGGAATTTGCATCGTATAACGTGAGCGGCAACGACAATCAGCTCATCATCGAGGGCGGGGATTTTATCAGCGTCACGCTGGCCAATAAGGCAGCTTACGTCACTGACATTTCAACGGAACGGCTTATCGACGGCAACGCGCACCGGTTGTCGATGTCGTGGGACAAGGCGAGCGGCGCGATTGCCATTTATATCGACGGTGCGCTGGCCCATTCGGGAACCTATACGGCAGCAATCGGGGCGAACATATCCTCGGGCGGCACGCTCGTATTCGGACAGGAGCAGGACAGCCCAGGCGGCGGATTTGATAAGACGCAGATTCTGCAAGGGGCGATTGGCGATATTCGCATCTTCAACGATGTGCGGACGGCCCAGGAGATCAGCGACAACGCGTTCGCCACGCTTTCAGGGAATGAGCAAGGGCTGGTCCAGAATTGGCAAGTTACGGCGGCGAGCACGGCATCTGTGAGCAACGTCGTTGCAGGCGGAACTTCGTTGACGGTATTTAACGGCGGCACGGTCGTCACGACAGCACCGGTTAGCAACACGGCACCCGACGACGACACGCTCATTGGCGGCGAGGGGAATGATACGCTGTTTGGCGGCGCAGGCAACGACGTGCTCAAAGGCGAGGGCGTTACGGCAAAGTCGGCACCTGAGGTGATGAACCTCGTCTCGACCGATGTCGCGAGCGGAGCGCGACTTACCCACTCCAATGTAACGCTTTTTCCCAGCAACTCATTCACGATCGAAATGATCTGGGACCAGACCAAGCTGACCGACGAGTACTACACCGTCGATATCGGCAACATGAGCATCTATCGCTACAATACCGGCCTTATGGCGTTTAACTACTGGGGGGCGACAAGCAATGGTTGGAGCTACGGTTCGGTCCCGGCAAGCATCTGCGATGGACAACCACACAGGTTGTCGATCACATATGACGATACGACTGGCATAAGCCGGGTCTATGTCGATGGAAGCCAAGCGTGGACCACGACCTACCCGCCAGGCACGCGCGGCCTCACCGCGAACGGCACGGTCAAATTTGCAGATAACGCCAATGTTGGCGACGTGCGCATTTACAATTATGCGCGCGACGCAGCGTCCATCGCCGCCAACGCATTCGTCAGCATCGCCAATCCCGCAGCCGAGACCGGCTTGGTGCAATATTGGACTGGCGATACAACGGGACACCTTTTAAGCCGCACAGCGGGCGGCACCGCATTCACGAGCACCGGGCCAACCGCCACGGTGCAGGAGGCCCTGTGGACGCAGACCTTCAACGACACGCTTTCAGGCGGCATCGGCAACGACACGCTGATGGGCGGACTCGGCAACGACACGCTCGACGGCGGGGCGGGGATCGATATTGGCGACTGGTCGGATGTGTCGGGCGATGTTGCGTTCGTGCTCGGGGCGGGCGGCACCGGCGCGTACACGAACGCAGCCACGGGCACGGACACTTATTCCAACCTTGAGGGCGTTACGCTCGGTGGCGGCAACGACACGCTGACCGGTAATGCGGGCGATAACATCCTGTCGGGTGGGTTGGGCAACGATCTCATCACCGGTGGGGGCGGCGGCGACGCGATGTATGGCGGCGGTGGCAACGACCGGTTTGTCTTTGCGCAGGGCGATCTGGCTTTGGGCGATATGATCGACGGCGGCGCTGGAATTGATGCGCTCGAGCTGCTGGAAGGCACGTACAATCTCGCCAACGTGGCGATAGCTAATCTTGAGCAGATCCGGCTAGGCGGCATGGGAAGCACGAGGGTAACGCTGAGCACTGCTGGCCAAGCGATGCTATTCGCGTCAACCGCTGGCGGCGACGATACCGTCGTTTTCGATGGCAACCTCGATGGCGGGCAAATTTTTGCCCTAGCAACGGCTGGCGTCGAACACGTTCAACGCGTTTTGAGCGGGAACACCATCACCAACAACTACACCAACGGCGTCTTGCTGCAGACCGTGACCGCCGACACCAACACCGATGAGGCGTTCGCAACCTATACCGTGAACCGCGACGCAGCGGGCGTCACCACGAGCGTCAAGACGTTTTTTGATAACGGGATCGACGAAACCATTTCATTTGCAAGCGGCACGAAGACCGGCGTCAGGAAAGTCGACACTGCGAATGGATTTAGTTGGGCGACACAAGATTACATCTATGCCGCCAATGGCACCACGTTAGCGAGCGTGCTCGATACCCAGGACAATGGCGACACCACACTGACCACCTACGGCACCACGAGCACTGTCTCGACCTTCACAGACGTATCAAACACAAGTTCAATCGCCACCAGAACGTCGACTACGGGTGTCGATGGCAAAGCCATCGACGCGACACTCAATTACGACAACGGTCGGCGGACGACGCTCAACTACACAAACGGCGTCCTGTCGCGGTATGAGGATAACGACATCCTCAATGTTGTGCCCGACTACAAATCAAACGTCGTGGAGTACAACGCCGCCGGTGTCGAGACGCGGCAGGCCATCACCTTGGACAGCAACAACATTTACGAGATCTTGCATTCGGGCAGCACATTAACCCAGACGATCTACACGGACGCCTCTCACACGGCAGCGTACGACAAGTATACGATCGACTTTGCCGGTGGAGCCTTTTCAAAGGTTACGACTGTTTACGACAATCGGTTGAGAACCGAGAGTTCCTATACGCCGCAAGGCGCGTTGACGGGCTACTTCCAATCGGACGACGGCCATGTGTTCAGCTACGATACCGTTGCGATCACCTATGCCGCCGGCGGGTCGGTCGCAACCCAAGTCACCACCTTGGACAACGGTCACAAGGACGTTTTGAATAACGTGAATGGTGGCACGCTGGTTGGCGGGACCGCCAACGATACGCTGACCGGCCATCTTGGCATGGATACATTTGTGTTTGGTCCCAGCGGCGGCAACGACTTCGTGGCCAACTTTCAGCACGGTACCGATCTGCTCGATCTGTCGGCATTTGGGTCGCCTGATTTTGCTGCGGTCAAGGCTGCGACCGTCGCCAATGGAGCCAATGGCATCTACGTGACATTTGCAACGGGTGACCACCTCGCCGTCAACGGCGTGTCTCTGGCGCAATTCAGCGCAAGTGATGTGAAGTTGGCCTGATATCGCGCTGACAGGTGATCGATGGGAAGGTGTTGGATGGTCCTACTGGGTTACGGCGCGCAGCGGGCGATGGTGGC
>JANOVN010000213.1:0-1777 GCA_031417455.1 Hyphomicrobiaceae bacterium
CCCGGTCATCGGGCGGTAAATTCCCGCCCGTCCGCGACGTATCGATCGACGCCGTCGTAAGCGAAGCGCCATCCCCACCGGCAGCCGCATCCGTCCTGGCTGCATCGGCCCCACTCGCAACCGGCGCTGGCGCAACGCCAACCGTCGACCCTCCCGACGATCCAAACCCGGAACCGCCCAATCCCGGCGCAGCAAGCCCACCAATACCACCAGCGCCACCAATCCCAGAGGCCGGGCTGTCGCCCTGCGACCGCGCCGGCGTTGACGCCACAGCACCCGCAGCCCCGGTCCTGGGCTGATAAACCTTCTGCAGGATGACCGCGAGTTCCGACGCAGGCCGGTGTTGAACGTGATAGACAAACACCTGCTTTTCGGTCGCCCGGCTAGCCAAGTCGACCCGCTTCAGCCATGTCTCCGCTTTCCTCAGATACTCAGGCCGCGACGTGATCGCCATCACCGATTTGAGCCGCCGGTTGGGCACGAACCGCACCATGCCCTTTGTCGGGCCATCCTTGTCGTTGGCAAATATCGTGTCGAGTTCCTGCGCAATTGCCTCCGGGTCAGCCGTCTCGATTGGATAAATCCCAAACGACATGCCGCGCATCGTATCAACGTCGAACACGTTGATCATCTCACTCATCGACGCAAGTTCGCCGCGTGTTCCCGACAGCATCAGCAGGTTGCGCGCAGCATCGACCCGCAGCACACCCGCTTGAGGCGCTGCCGACTTCAAAATACGTTCCATTTCAGCCGCAGCCACATAGCGCAACGGCACGATTTCGGTCGCAATTCCGGTGCCCTGCCGCCCGCCCTTGCGCGGCCGCAACGGCGCACCAGCAGCCGTCGCATCGCTCGACGGCACGATCCTGTACAGATCGCCCTCAACCACGATCGCCGCACCTTCTTCGCGCAACACGGATTCAAAAATCGCCAGCAAACCGGCCTTCTCGACCGGACGCGATGTCCGCAGCGTAATCGTCGCCTTAACCTTGTCGCTGACCATGTAATTGACGCCCATCACATCGCCAAGCACCGTCCTGGCAACTTCGGCGACCGACGCGCCGACGAGATTGAGCGTAATGCCGTCTTTGTTGACCGCGCTAGTGGGCGAGGGGGTCGCCCCGGTTTCAGCAACCCCAACGGTTGCCCCGCCACCCGCAGATGTCGCCTGGCCGACCTTATTCGTGAATTCGCCAGACCCGGGATAGTTGCGGGCTTCCCGAGTAGCCTTGGCGCCCGGTCCGCTCAAGGGAGCCCCCACCGCCGTATTTAACCGTCCACCACTTTTCCCGCCTGTCGACCCATCGACAGGAGCCGGCAATGAAAGCTGCTCATAAGGCAAGGTGCAGCCAGCCAGCAGCAGGACGCCAACCGACGCCAACACCAACGTAACTAGTCCAGCCATCT
This sequence comes from Hyphomicrobiaceae bacterium, assembly GCA_031417455.1. Lineage (GTDB taxonomy): Bacteria > Pseudomonadota > Alphaproteobacteria > Rhizobiales > Hyphomicrobiaceae > JANXVY01. Next base: position 1,408 of record JANOVN010000213.1, read on the forward strand.
TGCCGCGACGATAGGACAGCAATACGTCCTCCAGAGCACCAACCAACAAATATCGAGCGAACGTCAAAAGACCGCCCCTGACGGCGCAATTGACGAGCCCCTAGCAAGGCGGCGATTCTATCCCGCGAGTCGATAGCCAATCGAGGCCTGTTGAGAACACGGCCCACGCCCCGTGCGCTTGATATAAAAAAGTCCCCAAATTCAGCGACTAAGACTGCGACCTTGCCCGCCGGCCGCCACTGGCAAAAGTTAGCCGGACCCTGATTGTATGCTGTCGATCCTGGGCCGGTCTTCAAATCAAAAGCAAAACGCCGAATGCCCTTGATGGTGTTTGACGAACCAGCCTGCTGGCCCAAAGGGCCGACCGCCG
>JANOVN010000214.1:0-5602 GCA_031417455.1 Hyphomicrobiaceae bacterium
CCGCCAACATCTTCGACGCGGTGAAGCCGTTGCTCGCCACCGTCAAGCCAGACGCAGGTGCCGGCACCTTTAAAGCCTGCCTTGCCTGCCATTCGGGCGAAAAAGGCGGCGCAAACAAAGTCGGACCGGCACTTTGGGGTCTCGTCGGCCGCAAGGCCGGCGCACACGAGGGCTTTGCTTACTCCGAACCGATGAAAACCAAAGGCGGCGACTGGACCTACGACCGCCTCGCCGGATTCCTGAACAATCCCAAGGCCTACATCCCCGGCACCAAAATGGTCTACAACGGCATCTCCGACCCCGAGAAGCTCGCCGAACTGCTGGCTTATCTCGGCACCCTGAGCGACGCACCGGTCCCGCTGCCGAAATAACCCGCCTCTTCTCCACAAAATGACCGCGAGTTAACTCGCACACGGCCCAAACTTTTGCGACCCTGCCCCTCAAAAGGCGGGGTCGCTTGCGATTCTGTCGCGACGATTCAAATCGCCAGGAGAATACGAAGTGTTGAAGGCCCTATCACGACGCGCAATTCATTCGGCAATCGGCCTGCTCCTCACAGCGGGCACGGCCTTTGCCGAACCCGTCAAACACTACGCCCAGTCCCTGGTCGGCAAGGTCAAACACGGCCCAGACTTCAAAAATTTCGACTGGGTCAACCCGGCAGCCCCCAAAGGCGGCGCCGTCAAGCAATTCGCCCAAGGCTCCTTCGACAGCCTCAACGCCTTCTCGATCCAGGGCAACGCCGCTTCTGGCCTCTTTCTCATCTACGACAACCTGTTTGAGACCAGCCTGGATGAACCGACCGCCCAATACGGCCTCATCGCCGAATACGCGACCTATCCCGACGACTATTCCTCGGTCACCTTCCACCTGCGCGACGGTGCCAAATTCCACGATGGCGAACCGGTCAAACCAGAAGATGTGATCTTCTCGATGGAAGCATTGAAAGCCGCCCACCCGCGCTTTTCGCTCTACTATAAAAACGTCGTCAAAGGCGAAAAGACGGGCGACCGCGACGTGACCTTCACCTTCGACAGTAAGGGCAATCGCGAGTTGCCCCACATCGTCGGCGAATTGACCATCCTGCCCAAACATTTTTGGACCGCCAAAGGCCAAAACGGTGAAACCCGCGATCTGTCTAAATCAATGCAAGACATTCCGCTGGGCTCTGGCCCCTACAAGATCAAAACCGTCGACCCCACGCGCGGCATCACCTATCAGCGCGTCGCCGATTATTGGGGCAAGGATCTGCCCGTCAACGTCGGCCAGAATAACTTCGACGACATCCAGTTCATCTATTTCCGCGACCGCGTTCCAGCCTTTGAAGCCTTCAAATCCGGCGGCATCGACTACTGGGCCGAGAACCGCGCCTCCGCCTGGGCCACCCAATACGATTTCGACAACCTGAAAAAGGGCTTCGTCAAAAAAGAAGCCATCCCCGGCGAACGCATCTCGCCCATGCAAGCCCTCGTCTTCAACATTCGCCGTCCCAAATTCCAGGACCCGCGCGTTCGCAAGGCGTTCAACCTCGCCTACAACTTCGAGGAAGCCAACAAAAAGCTGTTCTACGAAAGCTATAAGCGCACATCGAGCTACTTCGACAATTCAGAGCTGAAAGCAACCGGCCTCCCGCAAGGCCGCGAGCTCGAACTGTTGAACGAAATCAAATCCGATATCCCGCCTGAAGTTTTCACCACCGAATGGAAGAACGCCCTCAACGCGCCTGAAAACCGCCGCGCCAATCTGTCGGAAGCCTCCAAACTTCTGGCCGCGGCCGGCTGGACCAATAAGAACGGCACCCTGGTCAACGCAGCCAACGAAACGCTTACCGTCGAATTCCTACTCGACTCGGAAGCGTTCCAGAACGTGATCCTCGCCTATATCGAAGACCTGAAACTCCTCGGCGTCAAAGCCACCGTCCGCGTCGTCGACAACTCGCAATACAAACGCCGCGAAGACGAGCGCGACTTCGACATCGTCGTCGATAACCTCTCCCAGTCCGTCTCGCCCGGCAACGAACAGCGCGACTTCTGGGGTTCAGGCTCTGCCGACGACAAAGCCAGCCGCAATACGATCGGCATCAAAAATCCAGCGATCGACAAGCTCGTTGATAAAATCGTGTTCGCCCCCAGCCGCGACGAACTCGTCGCCGCGACCCGTGCCCTCGACCGCGTGCTGCTCTGGAACTACTACGTGATCCCAACCTGGCACCTGGCCGCCGAACGGGTTGCCTACTGGGATAAGTTTGGCCGCCCCGCCAAGCTGCCCTCACAACAACCAGGCTTCTTGCGCGTCTGGTGGCTCGACCCAGCCAAGGAAGCAGCCCTCGCCACGGCCCGAGCGAAGTAAGCCGATGATCCAACCTCTTCGAACCGGGTTACGCTTCACTGTCTTCTCCCCCTGGGGAGAAGATGCCCGTCGATGCGAAGCATCGCTTCGCGATGACAGGGCAGATGAGGGGTGCCTTCGCGCGCTCGCAGCCCTCCTGACCCTCGCACTATCCCTCCTCGCGTTCCCCGCATTCGCCGAGCCCCGTTACGGCCTATCCACCTTCGGCGACCTCAAATACTCATCGGACTTCAAACACTTCGACTACGTGAACCCGGACGCCCCCAAGGGCGGCACGATCTCGATGGTCGGCTCCGGCGGCGTCAAAACCTTCGACAGCTTCAACGATTTTCTCCTGGAAGGTGACGCTGCCCAAGGCCTCGACCTCCTGTTCGACACGCTCATGACCCGCGCCCAGGACGAACCCGACAGCCTTTATGGCCTCGTCGCCCTCACCGCCGACGTGGCAGCCGACGGCCTCTCCGTCACCTTCAAACTGAACCCCGCCGCCAAATTCGCCGACGGCTCGGCTATCACCGCCGAAGACGTCGTCTTCTCGCTCACAACCCTCAAGGAAAAGGGCCATCCGCGCTACTCCCTGACCCTCAAGGACGTAAGCGCAGCGCAAGCCATCGACGCCCAAACCGTCCGCTACACCTTCACCGGCGAACAGGTCCGCGACCTCCCCATCCTCGTCGCCGAACTACCGGTCTTCTCCAAGGCCTACCACGCAGATCACCCCTTCAAGATGTCGCTCGAACCGCCCCTCGGCTCCGGCCCCTACAAGATCGGCGATCATAAGCCAGGCACCTACGTCACCTACCAGCGCCGCCCCGACTATTGGGCAGCAAACCTCCCCGTCAACAAAGGCCGCTTCAATTTGGACACCGTGCGCTACGACTACTTCCGCGACCGCACCGCCGAGCTGCAAAGCCTGTTCAACGGCACCTACGATTTCCGCGAGGAGTTCACCTCGAAGGACTGGGCGACCTCCTACGACATCGCCCCCGTCAAGGATGGCCGCATCCTCCGCCACACCATCCCCGACGAACTCCCATCTGGCACGCAAGGTTTCTTCCTGAACCTGCGCCGCGCGAAATTCGCCGACGTCCGCGTCCGCCGCGCCTTCGACATGGCGTTCGATTTCGAATGGGAAAACAAGAACCTGTTCTACGACCTGTATAAGCGCACCACGAGCTACTTCGAAAATTCCAGCATGAAGGCGACCGACCTCCCAAGCCCGGATGAACTGGCCCTGCTGGAGCCCTTCAAGTCCCAACTCCCGCCCGAAGTCTTTGGCCTCCCCTACACCTCGCCTGTCACCGACGGCTCGGGCAGCGACGAACGAAAATGGCTGCGTGAAGCTGGCAATTTGCTCGAAGCCGCCGGCTGGACCAACAAAAACGGCCAGCGCGTCAACGCCAGAGGCGAGCCCCTCGACGTTGAATTCCTGATCTTCGAGCAAGGCTTTGAACGCATCATCGCGCCCTTCATCGTCCGCCTCGAAAAAATCGGCGTGAAGGCCACCATCCGCCGCGTCGACCCCGCCCAATATCAGCAACGCACCAAGACCTTCGACTTCGACATCACCGTCCAGCGCTACACCATGCGCCTGACGCCCGGCGTCGAACTGCGCAACTTCTTTGGCTCGCAGTCGGCCGCCATCGACGGCAGCTTCAATCTCGCCGGCATCAAGGACCCCGTCGTCGACGCGCTCATCGCCAAAATCATGACCGCCCAATCCCGCGCAGACGTGGTAACGGCCGCCAGCGCTTTGGACCGCGTCCTGCGCGCCCAGAACTATTGGATTCCCCATTGGTATAAGGCGGCCCACAACCTCGCGTTCTGGAACCGCTTCTCCTGGCCAGCCGTCAAACCCAAATATGCCCGTGGCGCACCCGAAACGTGGTGGTATGACACTGCAAAAGCCGCCGCGCTGAAATCCAACTAGAGACCCTCATGGCCTCATACCTGTTGAAACGATTGCTCCTCATCATCCCGACCCTGCTCGGCATCATGATCTTGTCGTTCACGATCATTCAGTTCTCGCCCGGCGGTCCCATCGAGCAAATAATCTCGCAATTGACCGGTCACGGCGAAGGCGGCGTTTCCGGCCGTATCGGCGGCTCGGGTGGCGACGCAGGCGCTGGCGGAAGTGCTGCCGCAGCAGCAGGCGACCCATCCAGCGTCTATCGCGGTAGCCAAGGCCTCGACCCCGCCTTCATCAAACAGCTCGAAAAGCAGTTCGGCTTCGACAAACCCGCCCACGAACGCTTCTTCCTGATGATCAAAAATTACCTGACCTTCGACTTCGGCAAGAGCTACTTCCGCGACAAATCCGTGATCTCTCTCATCAAGGAAAAGCTCCCCGTCTCGATCTCGCTTGGCCTCTGGCTCACCCTGCTGACCTACATGGTCGCCATTCCGCTCGGCATCCGCAAAGCGATCCGCGACGGCGAACGCTTCGACACCTGGACGTCGACCGTCCTCGTCATCGGCCACGCCGTCCCAGCCTTCCTCGTCGCCGTTCTGCTGCTCGTCGTGTTTGCCGGTTCATCGTTCGTCCAGTGGTTCCCTTCGCGCGGGCTTACCTCCGACAACTGGGCCCAACTCTCCACCTTCGGCAAGATCACCGACTACGCCTGGCATCTCGTTTTGCCCCTGACCGCCATGGCGCTCGGCACCTTCACGACCACCGCCTTCCTCACCAAGAATTCCTTCCTCGACGAGATCCGCAAGCAATACGTCGTCACCGCCCGCGCCAAGGGGCTGACCGAAAACCAGGTCCTCTACGGCCACGTTTTCCGCAACGCCATGCTGCTCGTCATCGCCGGCTTTCCAGGTGCCTTCATCCACGCCTTTTTCTCGGGCTCGCTCCTGATCGAGACCATCTTCTCGCTCGACGGCCTTGGCCTGCTCTCGTTTGAATCGATTGAAAAGCGCGACTATCCCGTCGTCTTCGCCAACCTCTACTTCTTCGCGCTGATCGGACTGTTCGTGAACCTTTTGACCGATTTCGTCTACACCCTCGTCGATCCCCGCATCGACTTTGAATCGAGGGAAGTCTGATGGACACGCCCGTAACCGAACGCACCGCCAGCGCGCCGCCTCTATCTAACCGCGACCTGCTGACCAAACTCCGCGATCCGCGTAACTTCCAGCTCACGCCGATCAACCAGCGCCGCTGGGAAAACTTCCAAGCCAACAAACGCGGCTACTGGAGCCTCGTCGTCTTTCTGACGTTGTTCGTCCTGTCCCTGCTCGCCCCCATCCT
>JANOVN010000215.1:0-2779 GCA_031417455.1 Hyphomicrobiaceae bacterium
ACCGCTGGTGCTGTTGTCGATCACGGTGTTCCTGCTCAGCGTGGTTCCGCTCGAAATACAGCGACGGATCATCAACGACGCGATCGAAAAGCATTCAGTCAGCGCGGTCGTATGGCTGGTGGGGGCGTATCTGGGCGTGGCACTTGTGGAAGGCCTGATCAAGCTCGGCCTCAACATCTATCGCGCGTGGGTGAGCGAGATGGTCGTGCTCGACCTGCGGCGGCGGGTCGCGGCTTTGCCACCGAATAGTTTGAAGGACACGACATCGACAGACGCCGTGCACTCCGAGGGCACTGCGGCATCCATGGTGCTGTCCGAGGTGGAGCCCATCGGTGGCTTCGCCGGAATCAGCATCTCCGAGCCCTTGCTGCAGGCCGGGGTCCTTGTCAGCGTATTCGGCTACCTGATCTTCCTGGAGCCACGCATGGCCATGTGGTGCGGGGTGGCGTTTGCGCCGCAACTGGTGTTTGTACCGTGGATGCAACGCGCGATCAATCGCAAGTCTGGCGAGCGCATCGAGACCCTGCGCACCATCGCGGACGCGGCGGGTGCCGACGTACCGGGCGCTGCCACCCTGGACGGCCGCATCGCGCAAGTTTTCGAGTTGACTACCGGAGTCTTCCGGATCAAATTCTCGATGTACTTCCTGATGAACCTGTCGCACCATCTGGGCGTTGCCACCGCCCTGGGTGTCGGTGGGTATTTCGTGGTGCAAGGTCGGGTCGAGGTTGGTACGGTGGTGGCGTTCGTGTCCGGCTTGGCCAAGGTCAACGACCCCTGGGGCGACCTGGTGGACTGGTTTCGTGAAATGACCTTGGTTCTGACGCGTTACCGCCTGTTTGCAGGCGCCATGAATTCGCTGGGGCGCTGCGATGCGGACGCTTCCTGAGCAAAGGTCCCTCCGTCTTCGATGGGGTCGACGGAAAATTCATGCCCACGAGGCGACGTACCATAGCCGAGTGAACAGGCTCTGCAGGCGCATCCCATCAACGCTGCTGCGGGTTGCGCCCTGTGCATGGCGCGGTGCCTGTTGAATCTGTATATGGATGCCCAGGAATGAATTGAGGACTGCAGATAGCTTCTTGACGCGCAAGCGCCGCGCCGACAAGACATGATGCAGTTGCACTCGGTAGCAGACGACGCTACGGCAATGACATCGAAGAAGACACCTTGATTTACGAAGTGACACGTGCCGCTCTGCTGAGACCGCCAAAGCGCCACGCTAGGAAAAGAACATGGAGCGCACTAAATCACCCGTCTGTGCGTCAACGTACCGACGAAGCGTCCATCAGGCTACCAGAATGGGCTGACGACGATGCCCGGCTTGGCAACGAACTACATGAGGCCGACATGACACCAGAAGACTATCGCATCGAGAGCGCGAACAGCATCGCAGGGCCATTGCTGCCGGTTTCCGGCTCATCAGAATATCTCGTCCGCGACGGTGCGATGGCGGTTGTGATGGCAGCACAAACATTGGAGCGATGACAGGGGCATGGACCGTGCGTCGTGGCTGAACGCATACCGAGCGCTTCACGGAGAGGCCTTGGCTCGTTCCCAATCCACTATGGCGCACTTTCTGCCGCAAGTGACAAGCCGGGTCATCGAACTCACCGCCCATGCGATGCACGACATTGGCGCTATGGAGCTTGGCGAACATTATCGGCCGGCGGATGTGCTGCAGTTCATGCTCGGCGCGGTGAAACCATCGATCATCGTATGTATTGGCGCATATGCATTTCAGGTTGTGCAATGCATCGCATTGCCGTGGATTCCGGCGATCCTCAAAGCGCGAGAGTTAGTCGATGGGGACGTCACGTACGAGGGGTGCCTCGCCGGGCGAATCAACGGCGCACAATCTGCATTGGCGATTGACCACCAGTCGTCGGACACAAGTCCGACGGGTGAATGGACGCAGACGGACTTGTATCGATGTTAGGCAACTCTGCCGGCACTACGGGGTTCCCCTGCGCTGGATACCACCCGGTTTCCGCAAGGGCTTGCCCGGCAGGAACTTCCCGGTCAATGAGTAGCGTCCACCATCTGCAAAGACGGACCATCGAGGCGTGCTGACTATGGTGTCGGGCCTTGCCAACACACCAAGATAGGTCGTGGTGAAGGAGAAATTCTCCAGTGCGTTCGAACAGTGAGCCGTCTTGTATCGCATCGCTTAACTCCCAGAAATATCACAGAATGTGCCCGAAGGGACCCGGTCGGTGCCGTCTTGTGCCGCGATTTCGTCGCATTGCCGGCGGACGCGGTGCGCAGCAACCCCGCGGGCCTCGCGCCAGTTGAACCCGAAAGACTGGTCGACCATCCGGGCAAGCGCTGCGGTTTCAGTTTCCGCTAGTAAGTCACCGGCCCCCCGCAAAGTTGGTCGATGGTTCTTCGGGCGATTCGGCCGCACGCCAGAACTTCGCAGTTCTGTGGGACCGTTCCCTTTGGCAGCCCGTGAACTTCCAACGAGCCACTTTGGCTCGGGCCGCAGTCGACGACGACTCCCGCAGGAAACAGGACAGTCAAGGTACTTTGAATATTCATCAAGGCCCTCACGTCTGTGGACACACAGCCAATGTACGGGCCCAACAAGCATGCAAATGGAACCAACCGTGTCGCGGCGCATGGGCTTGCTGGACACCGGTGCGACGGAGAATGATCGTGGTAGAGGCCGGTTGCTGATGAGTCAATCCTCCGCAATCTTCAATTGAGCCGGATCGAGCAGCAGAAAATGCGCCGAGCGGCGTTCTTCCCTGTCCCCATCGTCACTGACGATCAAGAT
>JANOVN010000216.1:0-2000 GCA_031417455.1 Hyphomicrobiaceae bacterium
CACTTTGACAAGCTGCCGGACGGCATTCATCGCCGGGTGATTGAGCAGGGGTTTGCCATGGGGCGGCCAAGCTTCATGACGCTGACCTTGTCGGTGCGCAACGGGCGGTTTGATACCGTGCGGCTGGGCGGTCAGGCGGTCAGGGTAGCGAGTGGGGTGATGGAGGTTTGAGGGGCAGGCTCGATCTTAAAACTATTCTAATTCAAAAAGATAGCGATTGACTAATTGGCGGCGAAACATACTCTGACGCTGCACAAACAGCCGTTTCTGCATAACCGATAGCGGGGCCTTGAACCCTGCCAATTGGAGAAGATCATGAATCGTTTTACGCTCGCAGCGTGCGCGCTGCTGCTTTCTATTGCGTCTGCACATGCACAAGACGCCACTGCATCACTGACAATCCGCAATCATCATTTCGAGCCAAGCACACTCACCGTCAAGGCTGGGGTGAAGGTCAAGATTTCAGTGACCAATGCAGGCACGGTTCCGGCGGAATTTGAAAGCAGCGAACTCAACCGCGAAAAGGTTATCGCACCCGGCAGCACGGTCTCGATCTATGTCGGACCGCTGGAGCCCGGCAGCTATCCGTTCTTCGACGATTTCGATCAGGCCAACCGCGGCCAGATCGTTGCGAAGTAAAGGGGATAGCCATGATTTCGACTGCAATAATCGTGTTTCGCGAGACGCTCGAAGCGGCTCTTATCGTCAGCATTTTGATGGCCGCTTGCCGAGGGGTGGCCGGCCGGAATTTTTGGATTGGATTGGGGATCGGTGGAGGGCTGATCGGCGCGGTCATCGTTGCTGCGTTCGCGGGCGTCATTGCGGATGCGGCTGCCGGGATCGGCCAGGAGCTTATGAACGCGGCCATCTTGCTCGCGGCGGTTGCGATGCTGGCGTGGCATAGCCTTTGGATGTCGGGCCATGGGCGCGAGCTGGCGCACGAAGCCGGTGGTCTTGGCAAGGCTGTGAAGACGGGCGCACGTCCGCTTTATGCGGTGGCGGTTGCGGTCGGGGCGGCGGTGCTGCGGGAAGGGTCGGAGACGGCGCTGTTCCTGTATGGCGTGGCGACAGGTGGGGATGGCGTTGCGGGAATGGTCAGCGGCGGCGTGCTTGGCGCGCTGCTCGGGATCGGGATGGGTGCGCTGCTATATGCGGGGCTGCTGAAGATCCCGATGCGGCATCTGTTTACGGCAACGAACGCAATGATCCTGTTCTTGATGGCGGGGATGGCGGCGCAGGCGGCGGGCTTTCTGGTTCAGGCCGATGTTTTACCGCCGCTGGTGAACCCGGCTTGGGATACGTCGGCGTACCTGTCAGAGCACAGTCTGGCGGGTAAGGTATTGCACGGGCTTGTCGGGTATCAAGCGCGGCCAGCGGGTATTCAGGTGCTTTGTTATGTGGCCGTATTGATGTTCGTTGGGTTGGCATCGATGCCGCGCCGGCCGGGGGTGCGGGTGGCGATTGCAGCGGCAGTCATCGTTGCTGTTGCCGGGATGCTGGTGCCGGGCGCGGCACATGCGGAATTTAAGGTGCGCTATCCCAATATCGATTATCGGGAAGTCGAGATTGAGAACAACACGTCGGTCACGTTCGACAAGCGGCCTGACGGCAACAATCACGATGTCAGCACGCCGACCGAGTTCGGTGTTGGGATTTTACCGTTCTGGTTTGTCGAGTTTGAGTTGGAAGCGGCAAAGCATCCGGGCCGTAAGACCAGTCTCGATGCGGTGACGTTTGAGAACTATTTCATGCTGACCGAGCCTGGGCAGTATTTCTTGGATTTCTCATTGTTTGCCGAATATTCGCACGCGACGGCGGTGCGCGATCCGGACTCGGTGAAACTTGGAGTGTTGCTGCAGAAGGATCATGCCAAGTTTTTGCATACGCTGAATTTGTATGTCGAAAAGGAAGTCGGGCCGAATGCGGGAACTGCGGATACGTTTCAGTATGCTTGGCAGTCGCGGTATCAGTTGAGCCCGTATTTTCAGCCAGGGTTTGAG
>JANOVN010000217.1:0-5911 GCA_031417455.1 Hyphomicrobiaceae bacterium
GACCAGCAGGTCTGCAAGACCGATGACGAGCACTTGATTGATGAACCTGTTGCCGAGGGAAGCCGGGCCTGCCACGACCGGTGCGCGGTTTGCCGGCTTCGTGGGGTCATGGCCGTTGCGTGGTTCGCCATCGGCTGGCACACGCTGGCCCGGCGATAGCGAGTCACCACCGGAGTCACCGACGGCAGTGCCGCCGCCCTGACGAGCAGACCTCGCTGCAGAAAGACCTGCTTCAGACATGCTGGAAGACAGATGGACCGCGTCGTTCGCGCCGAACTGCACACCGTGTCCAGGTGCTGCGCCATAAAGCGCTTTGTTGTCGTTGCTGGCGAGGTGGCTGGTTGCGGACGAGCGCCCTGCCGCAAACGCATTGCCCTCTATCGCTGACGCCGAAATACGAAACGTCGCCATGGTCAAACGTGGCGCGGTGGCGGGCGCATCGATTGGGGAATCGTCAAATGCTTGAATTGGGGACTGAAAGCCGTCTGCGGCGAACGGATCGGCACCAGAGTCTAATGCTGCTGTATGAACATCGCTGCTGGCGCTTCCCGAGAGAGGGGGTTGTTCAAGGGGTTTGGGTGGAAAGAGGACATTCTTGACGAGTGCGACCGCACTCGCCAGCACCAGCGCGATGGTGGTGGTCAGGGCTGCCTTGCCCTCGGGCGCTTGGTCAAGTTCGTACCGGCGGCGGGGCGTACCGTCGTCATTGAAACGCAACTGACTGTTCAACTGACTCATCAGAGGCTCCTACACGTGCAAACGGCCTAGGCCGCCGTACGTTTTGGCTTTGGTTCTGAAATCGCGGCAGGCTTCAATTGTTGTGCAAAAATTTCTTCCTTGGGGCCGAACGCTGCCAATCGTCCTTGCTGAATAACGCCGATCTGATCGACGGCCACCAGTGCGCTCGGCCGGTGTGCGACGACGATGGCAATCCCGCCGCGTGCGCGGATGGCGTGGATCGCCTGCGTTAGTGCAGCTTCACCTTCGGCGTCGAGATTAGAGTTCGGTTCGTCGAGGATGACGAGGAACGGATCGTTGTAGAGAGCGCGTGCCAACGCAATACGCTGGCGCTGACCAGCAGAGATTGCCGCGCCATTGGGCCCGAGTTCAGTCTCGTAACCCTTGGGCATGCGCACGATAAGATCGTGGACGCCGGCGGCCTGGGCCGCAGCCAAAATTTTAGCGCTGTCGGCGTCAGGATCGAGCCGGCAGATATTCTGCCCGATCGTTGCGTCGAGCAGCGAGACCTCCTGGGGGAGGTAGCCGATGTGCTGCCCCAAAGAATCGGCTGCCCATTGGCCGAAATCGGCTTCATCCAGACGCACGCTTCCGCGCAGCAGCGGCCACACGCCGGTCACTCCGCGAACGAACGAGGATTTGCCGCCGCCACTTGGACCGATGATGCCGACGGCCTGCCCGGCCTTTAACTCCATGGTGACATCGCTCAGCACGACCGTTCCGTTGTTGGGGGCGGCGACGGTGATTTTTTCAATTTTCAGATCCCGTTTGGGCGCTGGCAGCGTGACTTGGGGAGGCGCCTGATCGAGTGCCGTCAAGGTTTCACCCAGACGGGCATAGCTGCGGCGAGCCGCGACGACGCCCTTCCATTGGCTAATCGCCAGATCGACGGGGGCAAGTGCGCGCGCGGACGCAACTGAGGCAGCAATGATCGAGCCTGCAGAAAATTCACCCATGATGGTGAGATAAGCGCCAAGGCCGAGAACCGCCGACTGCAGGACCATGCGCAGCACTTTGGACAATCCGCCGAAGGTGCCCGTGACGCCGCTCATTTTGGTCTGCAGCAAAAGATGTTCGCGGTTGATTTTGTCGAAGCGGGCGACGGCGCGGCCTTGGAAGCCCATGGCGCGGATCACATCGCCGTTTCGGGCATGGGAATCAGCCATCGCAGCGCGGGCAACGCCAGCTTGCTGCGTGGAACCCGAATGCTTCTGGGTCAGGATTTCGGTCAGGACCGTGAGAGCCGTCAAGATCAGCGCGCCGCCGAGGGTCATGAGCCCAAGCCAAGGGTGCAGGCAATAGACGAAGATCAGGTATAGCGGCATCCAGGGCAAATCGAACAGCGCCATCGGCCCTTGGCCAGCAAGAAAGCCCCTCAGCGTGTCGACGTCGCGTGACCGTTCATTTGCTTCCGCCGTTGAGAACCCAAACCGCGGCATGTCGATTGCGACGCGATGGGCAAGCGGGGCCAATTGGTGATCGAGGCGTGCGCCGATCCGCACCAGGATCTGCGAGCGGCTGACATCAAGCACGCCTTGAACGAGATAAAGACCAATCGCCAAAGCGGAGAGTGCCAACAGCGTGGGGATGGATTGGCTGGTCAGCGCGCGGTCGTAAATCTGCAGCATGTAGAACGAGCCGGTCAGCGCCAGCACGTTGACCACACCGGAAATGGCGAACAGGAACCAGAACACACCGCGCAGGCCGCCGAGTTCAGAAAGCGGCGTCCGCTTCTTTGCAAAAAGCTTTCTGGATTTCGCTCTGTCGCTCATACCCCAAACTCCCCATACGCATGCCGCAACTGATTTAGTGAGTGGGTGAGGGGCCAGATTGCCCCCTCACCGATATTTGCCAGTCTGCCGTCACGTCAAGTCGAAGCCATGGAACATTTTGTGGGCGACCAATGCCGCAGAATGGCCGTTGTCGTTGGAGTGATCCTGAGTTTCGTGCGCGGTGGAACTCTCCTCATGGACTTTGACATGGCCGGCTGCGTTGAACATGGCTTGAGCTGCCTGGAACACGCCGTCATGGTCGCCCAATTGGAGGGCGGCAAACAGCGGCCGCAAGTCGATCGTATCGCCGGCTTCAAAGCTTGCGACGGACTGTGCAGCAAAGAGCGGCTTGAAGACGAACGTGTCATGGCTCGTGGTGTCGATGGCAGTGTGCGCATCGGCCGCGCGGACCGGTTGGACGCTAACGACACTGCCCGTACCAGAGTCGGTAACGAGATCGGCCGCGCGGACCGGCTCGACGGACGTGACGCTGACTGCCGCTGTGTGCGATACGGAGTCGATAAGATCTTGAGCACGCAGATCGCCGACAATCGTGTCGCCGCCGCCGTTGGTGTTGAGCACGATGCGGTGAGCCGACGTCAGACCGGTGATGTCCACGATATCGGTGCCCGTGCCGCCGTTCACTGTAATCGTACTGAAGTTCAGGCTGGTGAACGGCGCGTTGAAGTCGCCGAATACCTGGATCGTGTCACCGCCGTTCAAACCGCTCTCCAGTACGCCGTTATTGTTGTTAGCCGTGACATCGAGGGTATTGATCTGGATTTCCTCGATGTTGTCGAGCTCGGCGACTATAGATGCATTATTTGTGCCGTTCTTGGTGATGACGATTTCGGTGTTGGCGCTGAGCCCCCCGTTACCACCACCAAGGCCAAGATAGGCCGCCCTTGTGTAGATGCGGAAGGTTTCCGCAGCAGCCGTGCCGGTGAGGACGAAGGTATCGCTACCTGCGCCGCCGTCGATCCGATCACGGCCAGTCGTGGCCGTGCTGTAGTTGATCGTATCGTCACCGCCACCGGCGTTGATGATGTCGGCACCTTCGCCGCCCGTAATCGTGTCGACGAAACTCGATCCGGTGATGAAGTCATTGCCCCCGGCTCCGTCGAGCGTCGCCCCATGCCCCACGAGCGATGATGCATTGAGGCCGTTGGCGAAGTTGTTGCCTGTGCCAATGACTGCTGCGCCTTCGAGGTTCAAGTTCTCGACGTTGGCTGCGAGGATCGCATTGTCATAGTCGACGTATTGCGTGTCGCTCGTACCGCTGGCAGCCGCTTCAACGATGATGTCGGTGGCACTGGTGGAGTGATAGATATCGTTCCCGCCACCGCCCGTCATCGTGTTGTTACCGCCCTTGGCATAGAACGTATCGGCGCCGGTACCGCCGGTCATGATGTTGGAGCCAGCAGCCGAGCCCAAGAAGACGTCGTTGCCGCCATTGCCGATGAGGGTCAAAACCTGGCTGGAGGTGGCGCCGTTAAGTGTGTTGGCAAGGCTAGTGCCGGTACCAACTGTCGCTGCGCCAAACAGTACCAGTTGTTCAAGGTTTGCCGTCAAAGTGTAGTTGATCGAGGACCGGACAGTGTCGCTGCCGCCGGTCGCGACAACCGAGTTGGTTTCGATCACGATGTCGCCGACATTGTCGACCGTATAGATGTCGTTGCCGTCACCGCCGGTCATGCGGTCAGCGCCCACGCCGCCATCCAGTGTGTCGGCCCCGTCGCCGCCGTTCAAGATGTCATCGCCATCTTCGCCCAGAAGATTATCGTTGCCCGAGCCGCCATTGAGCACGTCAGCACCGATGAAGCCGTGGACGACGTCGTTACCGGCACGACCGTTGAGTAGGTTTGGATCGTTTGTGCCATTGATCGTTTCGGTTGTAGCGCCGTTCGTGTTGCTGCCGACCTTCGCCGTCATGATCGAGGTGATCGGGCCTTCGCCGAAGCCATCGTTGTCGATGTAATTGACGGCGACGCGGTAGAATGCCGTGCTGCCGTCAGGGACAGTGAAGCTCTGCAAGGTCGCGGTTGGAACATTGGTCCACGGGCCAAGGCCGTTGGCGGAACTCTGCCACTGGAAGGTAAAGCCGGCAGCACTCGGGGTTCCGTTGGGATCAACGATTGCCGAGATGTCGGCGGTCAGTACGTTTTCGCTCCCGGTGATTGTGGGGACGCCGGTTGGATGGACGTTGCCAATGAACACGTCGCCATCGGTAAAGCGGGCGATTTCGATATTACGTAGCGTGTCCGTGCCGTCGTTAATTGCCGCTCCGCCGCCCACGACCGGCGCGTTGTGAGTTACGGTCGTGGTACTGTCAGCGTTCTTCGTGATCGTGTAATTCGAACGCACGTCGGAGAACAAGGCGACGTCGACGTTGGGGTCGTTGTTCGGATTCGAGCCGTCGGTGGCGTTGTCGTAGAGAATTTCGCGAACAATTTCGAGCTGACCTGGATTGATTTTACCCGAAAGCATGAGCTCCGAGACGCTCTTGCCGACCCAAGCGGCAGGTACACCTGCGCCAGCAACAATCTTACTCGTCAGCGTATCGACCGACGTGACAACCTGGTCGCCGACTGTGCCTCTATCGCGATTTGAGTAGACGGCAAGGCGGACGTTGAGCCAAGCGTCGCCGTCGATGATGTCGTCGCCCAGGTTGCCGCGGATGATGTCGCTGCCATCGCCGCCGAGCAGGATTTCTCCGCCAGCATCGGCGCGCGCTTGATCTAGTACGATTCCATTCGGATTACCCGGGGTGAACGTGCCCACCGCGCCGATGACTGCGTTTAATCCAGCGATACGATCAACACCAGCTTGCGTCAGCGTCTTGTTGAAAGCTTCACCAGCTAGGAGCTTTGCCGCACCTGTCAACGTATCGTTAAACTTCCAGCCCGAGAGGCCCTCAACCGAGTCGAAGCGATCTCGCAGGATAAGGGCTGGCCGTGTATCGAAGACGCGAATGCCAAGATCCGAGTCGGCGGCAACATTGTCGCTCTTGTGGATCGCCCAATCGAAGCCGTCCATGCCGTTGTTGCGCTGGATCCCAGCACTTTGGAACATGATGTCGTCGCCGTTTTCGCCATCATAGTCAGTATCGTTGCCCTGGCCGTTCAGAACGTCGTGACCGACAATCGGTGAGTTGAAAAACAATTCCGAGTTTTCGCCGGACAGGTTGTCGAAACCTTCACCGCCTTCAAGCCAATCGTCGCCTTCATTGCCGAGCAAGACATCGGCAGCCGTACCGCCAAGGATAAAGTCGTTGCCTTCGCCACCAAAGAACTCAGTTGTGTCTGTCGGGCCGGAGAGGAAGTCTTTGCCTTGATCGCCGAACACAAAACTCAGACCGTGGGACGTGCTGATAACGTCGTTGCCCTGGTTGCCGCGCAGGA
>JANOVN010000218.1:0-4853 GCA_031417455.1 Hyphomicrobiaceae bacterium
CGCGTTTTCAATCAAAACTGGAAGAAGCCTAAGCCAAATGAAAAACTGGATTCACGTGAAACAGAGGTCATCACAAATTATGGATTCACGTGAAACATTTGTGATTTATTGCTTCCAAGCAAGGTGAAAAAGAAAACATTAACGGCCAACTGCCATGACAAAGCAAAGCCCTGCCTCGGTGTTTCACGAGCAGGGCTGCCATCTTCCGATGTAAGACCGGGTTGACCGGATCTGAATTCGAGGCTCTGAGTTCGACAACGGGCCCGCTGTCGAGGTCTCGCCCTCGCATGAAGGCTTCACATTTTCATTTTGAAGGCTCGTCAATCGGCCAGCCGGTTTTTTTGTTCCGATGGGATCACGAACCGATGTGGTGCTGGGGTGGAATCATTCATCCTCCAAGGCAACCAGTCCTGCGGCGACTGCGGCGCGATTTTCTTGGCGGCCCGTCCAGCGGGCGGCAGTGAAACCGCTCCTGAGAGGAGATCCCGTGATGCCCTGGGCGGGCGAGCAGGAGATCCAGTTCTCAGTGCACTTCGACACCACAAAAGGTACGCTCATCATCTCGAATGTCAACCACCAAACTTCGCATACGCGAGTATCGCGCGATCAACTTTAACTCACGCTTACCGCCCGTCTCAACTCGCGCAGCTTCGTCGCAAGAGCCGCTGCAT
Source organism: Hyphomicrobiaceae bacterium (assembly GCA_031417455.1). GTDB lineage: Bacteria > Pseudomonadota > Alphaproteobacteria > Rhizobiales > Hyphomicrobiaceae > JANXVY01. Next base: position 672 of record JANOVN010000218.1, read on the forward strand.
CCGTAATTGGCGCTGCGCATTGCGGACCGATGCAGAGATAAGCAGCAGCCTTTCCATCGACGGCGACCTTCCCTTCCAGGCCCGGCACCGAACCATTCAAATCCTGACGCAGCCGGTAGACAAGTGCACCAGGCATTGCAGTCTTCAGCACGGCATCGCCAAGCGCCTCCGCACCCTCACCGTCTGCGATCACCACCATCTGCGGCGCGATAAGATCAATCGAGTTGGCGAGGAACCCGGTGTGTTGGGTCATTGCCGCGCGAACCTCGCCGGCGAACGCGCGATCGATCGCCTCGGCCCTGTCGACGAACCCAACGTCGCCCGTCAGTAAGAACAACTGCATCAGGTTCGACAGCATCATCGCATTGGCATTGGGAACCGCATCGTCGGTCGCGACCCGCATCCAGACAATCACATCGGCAGTATCATCCGCTGTCGTGGCATAGCCGCCGCCATCCTCCACCCAGTAGTGCCGGTCGAGTACCGCGGCCCAATCGAGCGCCGCCGCAAGATAAGGCTCCCTGCCCGTGGCCTCGTGCAATCGCAACGCCCCCGCGATCATATTTGCGTAGTCGCTCGCGATAGCCGAAGCTGTCATCTGGCCCGCCCGCGTGCTGTGCCGCAACCGCCCATCCACGCTCATCTTCGTCTCGACAAACGCAAACGCTCGCTGCGCCAGCGCAATCCATTCGGGACGCGCAAACACCACGCCAGCCTTCGCCAGCGCCGCAATCATCAACCCGTTCCAATCCGCGAGTACTTTGTCGTCGAACCCGGGACGCACGCGCTTGGCACGAACCGCCAGCAGGCGGCGCTTGAGGATCCCAAGTTTGTCCTCCTCCGCTTCGCTCATCAGCTCCCGAGAATTGAGACGGTTGAGGATGGCAGTAGGCGGAGTCGTCCCAGGAGAATGTCCCTCCCAGTTCCCGCCCGGCTTCACATCGTAAATCTGCCCAAACACCTTGGCGACCTCCTCGCCCAAAACGTCCTTCAACTCGTCATACGTCCAGACGTAAAACTTGCCCTCGACACCCTCGCTATCGGCGTCCAGCGACGCAGCAAAGGCGCCGCCCTCCGCGATCATCTCGCGCTCAAGCCATGCAACGGTCTCAGCGATCCGTACCTCAAACAGCTTGTTGCCCGTCTCGCGATACACCTCGCTCATCAGGTCGATCAGCAGCGCGTTATCGTAGAGCATCTTTTCAAAATGCGGGACGAGCCACTTCTCATCTGTCGCGTACCGCGCGAATCCGCCACCGAGGTGATCGTAAATCCCGCCCTGGCAAATGTGGATCAGCGTCTTCTCGACCGCAGCCTTCGCGAGCGGCTGGTCGTACCGGATTGCTCCGCGCCATAGCAGCCAGAAGAAGTTCCACTGCGGAAACTTCGGCGCACCCTGGAGGCCGCCGTTGTCAGGGTCCACCGCCCGCAGGAGCCTCGACGTCAGATCCTCCAGCCCCTTGTCAGTGATCGCAAACGATCCATCGTGCGGCGCCCGCTCGGTCAACATCGCCATGATGTGCTGCGCGTTATGATCGACGGTCTCGCGGTCGTTGGCATAGATGTGCGCAACCTGGCGCAATACGTTCACGAATGGCGGCTTGCCATAGCGCCCATCCTTGGGAAAATACGTACCGCCCCAGAACGGCTTGGCGTCGGCGTCGAGAAACATCGTCAGCGGCCACCCGCCCTGCTCGCCCAGCCGATGTAGCGCGCCCATATAGATCGCGTCGATATCAGGCCGCTCCTCGCGATCCACTTTGATGTTCACGAACAGCTCGTTCATGACGTCCGCAGTGTCTTGGTCCTCGAAACTCTCGTGCGCCATAACATGGCACCAGTGACACGCCGCATACCCAACCGACAGCAGGATCGGCTTACCCGACCGCTTCGCCTCGGCAAGCGCCTCAGGCCCCCATGCCCACCAATGCACCGGATTGGCCTGATGCTGGAGCAGATAGGGGGATGTCTCGCGCTTCAGACGATTTTCGCTCATAACGGCCTGCATCCTGACAAGGGGCTTTTATCTTAGTCATATAGTTGCGTTTCCAGGGACCGTCTCGATGTCAGACACCATCTTTGCCTTATCTACACCCTCGGGCAGATCCGCCCTCGCGGTTATCCGGATGTCGGGCCCCCAGGTCGGCGCGGTGCTCGATGCCATGTGCTCCTCGCGCCCCCCGCCGCGCAAAGCAGCACTCCGCCGCCTCAAGGACCCAGCAACCGGCGACATCCTGGACGAAGCGCTGGTCCTCTATTTCGCATCTCCCAAGACCGAAACCGGCGAGGACATGGCCGAGTTCCAAGTCCACGGCGGCAAGGCCATCGTCCGCGCCGTCCTCGATACGCTGTCATGCCAACCGGGATGCCGCCCCGCCGAACCCGGTGAGTTCGCAGGGCGCGCCTTCGCCAACGGCAAGCTCGACTTAGCCCAGATCGAAGGCTTAGCCGACCTGATCGACGCCGAAACCCAAGGCCAGCGCCAGCAAGCCATCGCCCAGGCAACCGGCCTCCAATCCAAACGCTTCGACGCCTGGCGCGACGAACTCCTCCGCGCGATGGGTCTGGTTGAAGCCGCCATCGACTTCTCCGACGAAGCCGACGTGTCGGACAAAGCCGTAGCCCTTGGGGAAAAGGCCGCTCGTCATCTCCGCGCCGATCTATCGGCCCACCTCGACGACGGCCACCGCGGCGAGATCCTGCGCGAAGGTTTCCGCGTCGTGCTTGCAGGCCCTCCCAACGCTGGTAAATCGAGCCTGCTTAACGCGCTCGCCCGCCGCGACGCGGCAATCGTCTCGCACGAACCCGGAACCACCCGCGACGTAATCGATGTCCGTCTCGACCTGGAGGGTCACGCCGTCATCGTCTCCGATACCGCAGGCATCCGCGAAACATCCTCCATAGTCGAGCGCGAAGGCATCCGCCGCACCCTCCAAGCCACCCGTGAAGCTGACCTCGTCCTCTGGCTGAGCCAGGCGTGCGCCCCAACTCCATCCTCCGCCTCGCAAGCTCACCACCTCACCATCGCCACGAAGTCCGACCTGCTCCCGTCGGAAAAACAGATTCACGTGAAACAAAAAGAAACTTCCTTGTCCTTCCCCGTACCGGGAGAAGGAGCGTGCGCCTTCGATTTCGTCATTTCAGCCAAAACCGGCGACGGCCTCGACGCGCTTATCAGCCACATTGCAGCCCGCGCCCGCGACGCCGTCGGCAATGCCTCCGACCCCGCCATCACCCGCGTCCGCCACCGTCGCGAATTGGAATCAGCCGTCCGCCAGCTCGATGCCTTCCTCGACCAACCCGACAGCCCGCTGGAACTGCGCGCCGAGGAGCTCCGCCTCGCAGCCACAGCCCTCTCCCGCCTCACCGGCCGCATCGACGCCGAGCACGTCTTGGGCGAAATCTTCTCAAGATTTTGCATCGGGAAGTAATTGAAGAGCCGTTTGCGTATTCCGTCATGATATGATGGGCGGATAAAAGCGCGCGTCAGTGCTTGGAGCAACGGCATGACCCGAAACTTTACGGCAATCATCGAGCGCGAACAAAATGGCTTTGTAGCACTGTGTCCCGAATTTGACATAGCGAGCCAAGGCGACACGGTAAGCGAGGCGCGCACGAACCTGAAGAGAGCCGTCGAACTCTTTCTGGAGGCCGCATCACCCTCCGAGATTGAACGGCGGCTAAGCGGCGAAGTCTATGTGACCCAGATTGAGGTCGCCATTGGTTAAGTAGCGGTTGATGAGCGGCCGCGAAGTCTGCGCGATACTCGCGGCACATGGTTTTACGGAGGTGCGTCAACGAGGAAGCCATGTCGTTATGCAACGCCAAGAGCAGGGAACAACGACGACGGTTCCCGTCCAGACCACAAGGAACTCCATCTCGGCACACTGAGTTCAATCATTCGTCAGAGCGGATTGGACAAAGAATACTTCATGTCGTGATGCGAGTGGCCGGCGGCGAGTGACACACCGCAAAACCGTTTCCTTCCCGCGCTACACTCTCCCTGCTCACTAAGGAGACCGGCCAATGGACCACGTAGCGAACCGCTCGATGCCAGCGCGAGGCGTCCTGTCTTTATTTTCGATCCTGGCCTTTTTGATCCTTGAACTCGTGCTGACGATGTTGGTTTATTCAGGGCTTAACATCTACAGCCTCAACTTCTTCGGTATGCTGGTGCGCGGC
>JANOVN010000219.1:0-3804 GCA_031417455.1 Hyphomicrobiaceae bacterium
TATCCCAGCCCTGCTCATCCTGATCGGCCTCGGCAGCGGTGTCCTGTTCCGCCGCGACATCGCCTTTTTCACCATCGCACTCGCCGTCATGTCACTCTACGCCCTAGGCTGGTACACGCCGGTCTTCAAGCTCGCCCACACCTTCTTCCCCGGCATCAGCCTGTTCCGCCGCCCCGCCGACGCTGTCTTCCTGATCGGCTTCCTGGCGGCGATCCTTGCCGGTTACACCGTCCACACGCTTCTGACCTACGCGGCCCACACCACGCCTGCCCGGCTGAGCCGAGGCATCGTCCTCGCCGCCGCAATCACCTTTGCCGCCTTCGCCGCCGCCATCATCCTCGCCGTCGCCATGAATCACGTAGGCATGGCGTCCCACCCGCTTGTGATCTCGGCTGCCATCTTCGCCATCGCCGCCGCCCTCATCGCCGATGCGGTCTGGTTCAACCCCATCCGCCCCCGCCTCGCTGCGGGCCTCCTGGTGGCCTTTACGGTCGCCGACCTCGCCTACCAGAACGCCCCCGGCGGCGCGACCGGCCTCCCACCCTCGGCCTATGACATCCTCGACCCGAAAACGAACAACGAAACCATCGCAATCCTCAAAGCCAAAACCGCCGCCAATGCCTCCCCCACCCGCCGCGACCGTGTCGAACTGGTGGGGCTCGGCTTTGCGTCGCCCAATGCCTCCATCACCCACCGCCTGGAAAACACCCTCGGCTACAACCCGGTCCGGTTACGGCAATACAGCCAAGCAACCGGCGCCGGCGACACCTCGGGCCTCCCCCAGGACCGCAGATTCACCCCCATGTTCCCCAGCTACAGATCAAAGCTCGCCGACCTGCTGGGCTTGACGTACATCGCAACCTCGGTCCCGCTGCAAACCCTTGACCCGCAAGCCAAACCCGAAGACTTCCCCCTCGTCGCCAAAACCGCCGACGGCTTTGTTTATGAAAACCCGCGCGCCCTGCCCCGTGCCATCTTCGCCGCCTCCGCTGCCCCCGCCGACTTCGATACGATCCTCAACACCGGAAATTGGCCCGATTCAGACCTGTCTGGAACGGTCCTGCTCTCTCCCGACGACGAGCGTGAAAGCGGCCTCATCGCCACCCGTGGCCACGGCACGGTCGCCATAAAGCTCTATTCCAACACCCGCATCGACATCGGCGTCGAGAGCACACGCGGCGGCTTCGTTGTCTTGAACGACCTCTGGCATCCCTGGTGGATCGCAACCCTCGACGGCACCCCCGCCCCCATCCTGCGCGCCAACGTCCTCTTCCGCGCCGTCCGCGTCCCCCCTGGCCGCCACACCGTTTCCTTCACTTTCGCCCCCATCCGCAGCGTCCTAAGCCGCCGATAGCCGTCGGTTCCCCAACCAAACGAACGTCATGGCCGCGTCGATGCGAAGCATCGCCAACAAAGCGTCGGCTACCCACGACAACTGTCCGGCAAACAGAACTTTTGAGACACCCGCTGCCCATTCCACAATTCTGACAGCCCCCGTTCATATTCGAAAGAATATGAATGCGCGTTCATAAACCCGTTCCATCCGGGACGACTGCGGACTATTTACTCCAGATCGCAACCACTAAAAGGCGCGCCATGTCCGTCGTCCCGATGTCCGTCCTTCAGATCTACACCCGCGCCATCCGCATGCTCCTGCCCGAGCGCAAGCTCGCCATAGTGCTGGCCATCGCAAGCTTCATCATCGCCATCGTCCAGTTAGCCGAGCCGGTCCTGTTTGGCCGCGTGGTCGACGCCCTGTCCAAAGGCAACGCCGCCTTCCCCATCATCGCGCTCTGGGCAGCCCTGGGGATCGGCAGCGTCCTCGCCAGCGTCGCCGTCTCCGTCTATGCCGACAGATTGGCCCACAGCCTCCGCCTCATCGCCATGCAAAAGGCCTTCGAGCGCGCCAACACCTTGCCGCTCAGCTACCACGCCGCCAAAGGCTCCAGCGCCGTCGTCCGCAACATCCTCTCGGGTACCGACGCCCTGTTCTGGACCTGGCTTGGCGCGTTGCGTGACCAGCTCACCGCCGTCGTCGGCATCGTCTTCCTGGTCCCGACCGCGATCCATATGGACTGGCGCATGGCGCTCATCCTGGCAGCCCTCGCCCTCGCCTACACCCTGCTGAACCTGCTCATCATGCGCAAAACCAGCGACGGCCAAGCCGCCGTCGAGCGTTACCATTCGCAAGTCTACGGCCGCGTCGGCGACGTCATCGGCAACGTCAACATCGTCCAATCCTTCGGCCGCATCCCTGCCGAAGTCGCCACCATGCAATCGATCATGCGCGACCTGCTCGCCGCTCAATTCCCCGTCCTCACCTGGTGGGGCCTGCTCTCCGTGCTCCAGCGCGCCGCCGCGACCTTGACCATGGTCGCCGTATTCGCGGTGGGTGCGCTGCTTGCGAGCCGTGGCGAACTCTCCGTCGGCGAGATCGTCAGCTTCGTCGCCTTCGCAAACCTCTTGATCGGCAAGCTCGACCAGCTCTCCGGTTTCGTCGTCCGCATGAACCAGCAAGCCCCGACGCTCGCGACCTTCTTCTCGCTGATGGACGAAACCCCCAGCATCGTCGAGAAACCCAGCGCAACGGAACTCACCACTAAGAACGGCCACGTCGTCTACGAAGACGTGAGCTTCCGCTACGGCCCCGGCTCCCAGGGCGTGTTCGACATGTCGTTTGAAGCCAAGCCCGGCACCACCGTCGCCCTCGTCGGCCCGACAGGCTCGGGCAAGACAACCACGCTCGCCCTGCTCCAGCGCCTGCGCGGCACCGACAAGGGCCGCATCCTCATCGACGGCACCGACATCTCCGACGTGACGCTGCAATCGCTGCGCGGTGCCATCGCCGTCGTGTTCCAAGATGCCGGCCTGTTCAACCGCTCCATCGGCGAAAACATCCGCGTCGGCCGCCCCAACGCCACTGACGCCGAAGTCGAACACGCTTCAAAGCTCGCCGAAGCCCACGAGTTCATCGCAGCCAAACCCGGCGGCTATAACTTCGTCATCGGCGAACGCGGTGCCTCGCTCTCGGGTGGCGAACGCCAGCGCATCGCCATCGCCCGCGCCATCTTGAAGGACGCCCCCATCCTCATCCTGGATGAAGCGACCAGCGCCCTCGACGCGTCCACCGAAGCCCGCATCAAATCGGCCCTCGACACGCTGCGCAAAGGCCGCACCACCTTCATCATCGCCCACCGGCTGTCGACCGTTGCCAACGCCGACGAAATCCTCGTCCTCGATCATGGCCGCATCATCGAGCGCGGCACCTTCGACGGACTGAACCAGCAAGGCGGCCTGTTCGCCACCATGGTGACTCAAGGCGGCTTCGTCGTCCCCAAACCCCGCGACCCCGACAACAAATCCTCAGCCCAAGACCTCAACCCCGCCGACGAATCCGAGGACGCCTACACCATCGAACCTACCTACGCTTAACTGTCGTCAGGCCTTTGGCTGAGTTTCGCATGTCCAATCACGAAAGACCCCGGATCGGCGAAGTGCCGTCCGGGGTCAAAATGATCGTGAGTAAAATCGCAGACATCCACAGCCCGCGCATGGTTCCAGCTCACCAGTCGACATACAACAGCAACTCCGCATTCCGGTCTTTGTCGTCAGTCTTGGCGGTGACAGCACCCTGCAGAATCGTAGGTGCTTTCAATGGGTAGACTTCTGCAATCACGCGCTGCATGAAGGCCGCCCGCATGTCGGGGAGGTCCTCGTTGCGCACGTATCCACCGACATTGCGTTCCGACGTTTCTACGCCGTACTTGTCGTTACCAAGACTTCGAACATATTTAATTGTCCGGA
>JANOVN010000220.1:0-5251 GCA_031417455.1 Hyphomicrobiaceae bacterium
TGCGAAGCATCGCAGAGCGATGACGCGCAAAGCAAAGAGAATACCAGCCCGCAGCCTGCCAACGGAAGAGTCAACAATTCTGCGGGCCGGTATGACCAAAAAAAAGCCCGGAGGTTTCCCTCCGGGCGCTCGTGCATTTCAACCACAATGCCGCGATCAGATCATATACTGGCCGCCGTTGGCGCTGATCGTCGAACCGGTGATGAAGCCGGCGTCGTCGGATGCAAGGAACACCACGCAGCGCGCGATTTCCTCAGGCTCGCCGAGACGACCGACCGGGATAAACGGTAGGATCGACTTATCGAGCACGTCCTTGGGAACGGCCTTGACCATTTCCGTTGCGATGTAGCCCGGCGTGATCGAGTTCACAGTAATGCCGGCGCGCGCGCCTTCCTGGGCCAGCGCCTTGACGAAGCCCAGGTCGCCCGACTTGGCAGCCGAATAGTTGACCTGGCCCATTTGGCCCTTCTGACCGTTGACCGACGAGACGCAGATCACGCGACCGAACTTGCGCGCGCGCATGCCTTCCCAAACCGGTCGGGTCATGTTGAACAGCGAAGTCAGGTTCGTGTTGATCACGCCGTTCCACTGCTCTGCCGTCATCTTATGGAACATGGCGTCTTTGGTGATACCGGCGTTGTTGACGAGAACATCGACGGGGCCGAGATCCTTTTCAACTTGGGCGATGCCAGCCGCGCACTGCTCAAAGCTCGAGACGTCCCACTTGTAAACCGGAATACCGGTCGCTGCCTGGAACTGCTGAGCTGCAGCATCGTTGCCTGCATAGCTCGCAGCAACGCGATATCCTTTGGCTTTCAAAGCGATGGAAATGGCTTCGCCAATCCCACGCGTTCCGCCGGTAACGATAGCAACTCTAGCCATTGATCGTGCTCCCTAGACTTGTTTTTTGATTGGTTGTCGAAAGGCATTCTAATGATCGCAAATTCGGCAGATCGCCTTCTGTCTTGGTTCAAGAAAAGAAGCGGTTTGGGGGAGCATTTTTCCCCCAAACAGGCCGAGGCGCAGCCGATCCTAAACCAAGACCGAGCTGCGTTAGTCCGAGCGCGTAGCCCAGTTAGTCGCGAGCAACGCAAAGTGCGATGCCCATGCCGCCGCCGATGCAGAGTGTGGCGAGGCCCTTCTTGGCATCGCGACGGCCCATTTCGTAAAGCAGCGTTGTCAGCACGCGCGCGCCCGATGCACCGATCGGATGACCGATGGAGATAGCGCCCCCGTTGACGTTCACCTTGGTGGTATCCCAACCCAGGGCCTTGTTGACGGCGCATGCCTGAGCGGCGAACGCTTCGTTGGCTTCGACGAGATCAAGATCGTTAGCCGACCAGCCAGCCTTCTCGAGCGCCTTCTTCGAAGCCGGGATCGGACCCGTACCCATGATGGAAGGGTCCACGCCGACGCTGGCCCACGACACGATGCGTGCCAACGGCTTGATGCCGCGCTTTTTGGCTTCAGCAGCACTCATGAGCACGAGCGCTGCAGCGCCGTCGTTGATGCCCGATGCGTTGCCAGCCGTTACGGTGCCAGCTTTGTCGAAGGCAGGCCGCAGCTTGCCAAGGCCTTCGGCCGTGACGCCAGCCTTGATGAACTCGTCCTCAGTCACGACGACGTCGCCCTTGCGGGTTTTGACGGTGACGGTGGTGATCTCATCCTTGAATTTGCCAGCTTTCTGGGCAGCCTCGGCTTTGTTCTGCGAGGCGGCAGCAAACGTGTCCTGCTCTTCGCGGGTGATCTGCCATTGGCGGGCGACGTTTTCAGCCGTGGTGCCCATGTGGTAGTTCTGGAACGCGTCCATCAGGCCGTCGCGCAGCATCGTATCGAGCAGCTTGATGTCGCCCATCTTCGTGCCGTCGCGCATGTGAGCGACGTGCGGGGCCAGGGTCATGTTTTCCTGGCCGCCAGCGACCACGATCGTGGCAGATCCATCGGCGATCTGCTGGGCGCCAAGTGCAATGGCGCGCAGGCCAGACCCGCACAGCTGGTTCATGCCCCAAGCCGGGCTGTCGACGGGAATTCCGGCGGCAACGGCTGCCTGACGGGCCGGGTTTTGTCCGGTGTTGGCGGTGAGAACCTGCCCCATGATGACTTCGCTGACGTCGGCGGGCGCGACACCCGCGCGCTCCAGCGCAGCCTGAATAGCGATTTTGCCGAGTTCGTGGGCTGGCAGCGAACTCAATGCCCCGCCAAATGATCCAACTGGCGTACGCGCAGCACTCGCAATAACAATCGTCGTATCTTCACTCATCGATCATAATCTCCTGGAAGCAGAATTGATCCCAACAGCCTTAAACTGTCCTATCCCTGCGTCAATAAGGTACCGTCTAGTCAGTGTGGTGCATGCGGCAGCCACTTTTTTGACCAGGAGATCTACCGTGTTGCACGCTCTTTATGCGGCGGTGCGAAAAATGCTGGTCCCCCGGCAGGGCCGTGTGATAGGCTGATGCTTAGTAATTTGTAGTTCAAGAAGCCGGATCGATCTCATGCTCAACAAAGCCGAACCCGTAGTCGAGAAGCGCGAGACCGTCGTCATCAAGAAGTATGCCAATCGCCGCCTGTACAACACTGAGACAAGTTCGTACGTGACGCTGGAAGACTTGGCGACGATGGTTCGCGGCGACCGCGATTTTGTCGTTTACGACGCCAAGACTGGCGATGACCTGACCCACGGCGTGCTGACCCAGATCATCGTCGAGCAGGAAAGCCGTGGCAACGGCCAACAGTCGATGTTGCCGATTCCATTCCTCCGCCAGCTTATCCGCTTCTACGATGACAGCATGGCCAAGATGGTGCCGGGCTATCTGCAGTTCAGCCTGGAAAGCCTCGCCAAGGAACAAACCAGATTCCGCACTCAATTTGCTGGCGCCTTTGGTAGCCCCACGGCGGCATTCGATGTCTATCAAGACCAGGTCCGCAAGAACATGGAACTGTTCGAGCAGGCGCTAACGATGTGGGTGGCGTCTCCCGGTCCCTTGGGTGCTGCAACCACGACCGAAGCGAAAAAGCCCGCAACCCCAACAGGCCCGGTGCCCGGTCAGCCCGGCTACACGCAGCCGCTTCCGCAAGTTCGCACAGTAGCCGTTCCCGCGCCGACCGCAATTAAAGCCGATTTCCCGCGCGATGAAATCGGCGAATTGAAAGCCCAGCTCGCGGCCATGCAGCAGCGCATCGAACGCATCGTGCAGACCAAGGATTGAGACTAAGAATTGATCTAGGGTTTAAGGGTCGAGTCCCAGCTCGACCCGTTTGCGTTTTGAAAGCCCACGCGCAATAATGCCGTGCGATTGGCGCAGATAATCTTTAAGTGCAGCATCCGACAATCCAGGCTTTGCGTAGTGCTGTATCCACGTCAGCCCGCGCGAAGCAAGGTAGGGCGCAGGCCGCAAGCCCGGTTGTTCCTTGAGCATTTCAAACGAAATCTCGCTGACCTTGAACGAATAGCTGGGTTCGCCGTCCCGACATCCGCCGATGGCAAAAACCTTGCCGCCCACCTTCCACACGTGCGAACCGCCCCACTGCATCACGTACGTGGTGGCAGGTAGCGCTGCGCAAAATGCATTGAAGTCCTCGTCGGTCACGTCAAACCCCGCTCAATGCTTGGGGCGGACCACCGGCTTGGCGGCAACGGCCGCGGTGGCCGTCGTTGCGGCGTCCGGCGTCGAGGCGGACCTCGGATGCGCCTCGTCATGCCCGCCATTATCCTTGCCGTGCGCGGCGTGAGCCATGCCAGAAATCCAATCCGAAGCTGCGAGCAGAACGCTCGACGTGACGAACACCAGATGGATCACGACCAGCCAAAACAACTTTCGCTCATCTGCCGCCGTGAGCACTTTGATACTCATGAATTCTTTGAGCAGTTGGATCGCTGAAATTGCCACGATCGACGACAGCAGTTTGAGTTTCAGTGCCGTGAAATCGATCGTCCCCATCCAGTCGGGCCAGTCGGCATGGCCGGAATGGTCGATCTTTGAAACGAAGTTCTCGTAACCCGAGAAGATGACAATGATCAGCAGCGAGCCCGTCAGAGCCATGTCGACCAATGCGAGCAGCCCCAAGATCACGTCCGTCTCGGTTGCCCCCATCATGTGCGTGGCGAGATGAAACAGCTCCTTCACAAACATGAAGAGCAAGATCACCAGCGACAGCGCAAGGCCCAGATAAATCGGCGCGAGCAACCAGCGGCTGGCGTAAATCGCCTGCTCGACGACGTGCTCGATACCTTCGAGAATAGTCTTGAAACGGGGCATTAGGTCTTTGTCCCTTGAAGGCTGAACTTGAGGAAGTGCACAGCACGCCACAACAAGCCTGTAAATCGATGGAGGAATAAACGCTAGAGTGCTTCCAGGAAAAGCATGCCCCCGCGAAGGCGGGGGTGTGCCTGATGACCCAGCTGCGCCCGTCCTTTTCGCAATTCAATCAAAACCAGAAGGGCCCTAGGGCTTGTATGCCTTTAGGGTCAGCGCGCGAACGAACCTGCGATCAGCGGGCAGCGTGTTGTTGCTTCCTGCGAGCCGACGCAACTGCCCGGCGTTCACTCGCGCGTTCCCGAACCGCCACAAAATGACGGCAGCTAGCGCGTTCCATCGAACACGGCGGTGGGCGCTTCGCTTGGCTCGACAGCTGTGGCACCTGTAGTGCTGCGAGCGATGGTTGACCGTCGCGTCGCGGCATCGCGAGGCTTCGGCCGCTTGAGTTCGGCAGGTTCTGGTACCGGTGCCGGTCCGCTGGTAGTGACCGCGGTGCCAGCACCAAGGGATTCATCTGCAACGATAGTTGGGTTAGGACAGCTGGCGGCAATTGCTCCAGGGTTTCCAATGCGGCGTGCGTTGCGCCGCAAGCTGCTAAAGGGCCTGTATCGGCTCCCTCCTCGGGAGCCGAATCTTGGAATTTATACCGTGAGTCACAGACGCTGATGCGCGGCGGACGTTTCGCGCGCTCGACGAAATCATATCCCTCTTTGAGATTTGCCCAGAACGGCTGCCATGGGCTGTCTTTCTGGAGTGCGAGGTTCTTATCCGTCATGCGGAACGGAAACACATGGACCGGCACATAGGTCTGTCCGCCAGCGACCGCCTTTTCAACGAAACCGTAGATTTCCTCAACGACCGCGTTGGTCATCGCAAAGCAACCGACTGAAGAACAGCCGCCGTGGACGAGGATATGCGAGCCGTTTCGTGCCTGCACCTGATCGAAGACGTTTGGAAAGCCAAGGTTTAGCGATCTCGGCCAGCGGCCGATG
>JANOVN010000221.1:0-4356 GCA_031417455.1 Hyphomicrobiaceae bacterium
TAATACCAGCCCGCAGAAGTTTTGACTCTTCGTTCGACAGGCTGCGGGCTGGTATTCTCTTTGCTTTGCGCGTGGCCGCCCCACCAACCCCACGCGCGGATACCAAACCGCATAAGTCAGTACTTATGCGGTTTGGTATAATACCAGCCGATTTTCAGCCGGCACGCCGCTACGTGCTATTGCAGGACATGCGCATATTCTGCAAGGCGCAGGTCAACCACCGCTGATCCTTGTCGGAAATGAATCGCATCTTGCGCCAGCGCTGGACGATCTTGGCGACAATGGCGCGGTTCTCGTCGAGGTACAACTTGTCGCCTGATTACGCGACCCAAGGATTGAAAAGTTTCACGCCCATAGGCTCGAAATCGGCAGTATTGCGCGTCACGACAGTCAAGCCGTGAACCAACGCGGTGGCGGCGATCAGCGCGTCGCGCTCCGGGCGTGGGTCAGGCACATGAAGGGCCGCGCAGCGCCGGGCGATGGTGATGTCCACCGGCAATATCCGTGGGGCAAGTCGCGCCAACACTTCCTGCTCAAACCAGCGCCGCAAAATAGCTCCCTGAATGACATCGCGACGCTCCATGAGCAAAGTCCCTCGTTCCAGCTCCAAAACAGTGACGACCGAAAGTGCATAAAGTTCTGAAGTTGTTCTGGACGCCCAAGTCAACACGTTCGCATGCGCGCGCTCTGGTCTGCGAAGCTCCGATACGACATTCGTGTCCAAAAGATACATCACTCCAAATCCACGGGGCGTGAAATGTCATCGCCCATGCGTGGCGGAACAAAATCGAAGTCGCCTACTTCTTTTTGTGCCAGCGCTTCTGCCAGACTGGGGCCGGCACCAAGCAGCTTCTGATAGGCCTCGATGCTCAGCAGCACATGCGATGGGCGCCCGCGATCGGTGATGAACACAGGCCCCGTCGCAGCGGCCTTTTTGGCGCCGCCTGCGTCTTGATTGAATTCACGGCTTGAAATCGTTGTAACACCCATCTTAGCCTCCACTCATCAAATATGGAGCAATCTAGGTATCAGAGCAAGTTGATTGTAGGAACGTTTCTACCTATTCCCACTCGATAGTGCCGGGTGGTTTTGAGGTGATGTCGTAGACGACGCGGTTGATGCCGCGGACTTCGTTGATGATGCGGGTGGCGGTGCGGCCCAGCACTTCGTGGGGGAAGGGGAAGTAATCGGCGGTCATGCCGTCGGTCGAGGTGACGGCGCGGAGCGCGCAGACATTGTCGTAGGTGCGGGCGTCGCCCATGACGCCGACGGTTTTCACAGGCAGCAGCACGGCGAAGGCTTGCCAGATGGTGTCGTAGAGTCCGGCCTTGCGGATTTCATCCAAGTAGATCGCGTCGGCTTTGCGCAGGATGTCGAGCTTTTCCTCGGTGATGTCGCCGGGGATGCGGATCGCCAAGCCGGGGCCGGGGAAGGGATGGCGGCCGATGAAGTGTTCAGGCAGGCCCAGTTCGCGGCCCAATACGCGGACTTCGTCCTTGAACAGTTCCCGCAAGGGTTCGACGAGCTTCAGGTTCATGCGCGCTGGCAAGCCGCCGACATTGTGATGGGACTTGATCGTGACCGAGGGGCCGCCGGTGAAGCTGACGCTTTCGATGACGTCGGGGTAAAGCGTGCCCTGGGCCAAGAACTCCGCTCCACCTAGTTTCTTGGCTTCGGCGTCGAACACGTCGATGAACAGGCCACCGATGATTTTCCGTTTCGTTTCGGGGTCGGAGACGCCGGCGAGGGCCGAGACGAACTGGTTGCGCGCATCGACATGGACAAGCGGGATGTTGTAGGAATCGCTGAACAGGCGGACGACCTCTTCGCCTTCGTTCAAGCGCAGCAGGCCGTGGTCGACGAAGATGCAGGTGAGCTGGTCGCCGATGGCTTCGTGGATGAGGACCGAGGCGACGGCGCTGTCGACGCCACCCGATAGGCCGGAGATGACGCGGCCTTTGCCGACCTGGGCGCGGATGCGGGCGATTTCAGCGGAGCGGAAATGGGCCATCGTCCAGTCGGCTTTTAGGCCAGCGATCTTGTGGACGAAGTTCGAGATCAGTTTCGCGCCGTCGGGTGTGTGGACCACTTCGGGGTGGAACATGGTCGTGTAGATGCGGCGTTTTTCATCGGACGCGATGGCGAAGGGCGCGTTTTCGCTGGTCGCTTTGACGGTAAAGCCGGCGGGCAGTTTGGTGACGCGGTCGCCGTGGCTCATCCAGACGGGATAGCGTCTGCCGACCTCCCAGATGCCGTCGAACAAGGCGCTCGCTTCGCGAATTTCGATGTCGGCGCGGCCGAATTCGGCGGCGTGACCACCTTCAACGGTGCCGCCCAGTTGGACCGCGGTCGTCTGCTGGCCGTAGCAGATCGACAGGATAGGCAAGCCCGATTGGAACACCCAGTCAGGTGCGCGAGGGCTCATTTCGGCGGTGACGCTGGCTGGACCGCCAGACAGGATGACGGCCTTGGGCTTCAGGCGTTCACGAGCGCCGTCCGCGTGGTTGAAAGGCACGATCTCGCAGTAGACGCCAGCTTCGCGGACGCGTCTGGCGATGAGCTGGGTGACCTGGGAGCCGAAGTCGATAATGAGGACGGTGTCGGACTGGATCGGGTTTGTCATCGGGCAGAGTTAGCGCGAACGCGGTGACGCTTCAACCGCGTATGGTGGGCAAGGCTGGATGATAGGGCGGGCGGAACGTCGCGCAAGCGGACCGCTTTGGGTCTTGACGACGGACACGTTAGGACTGGAAGCTATCGCCAAAAAAAAGCCACCCCGCGAACGGGGTGGCTCTCATTTCACTACCAAGCTCGTCGCTTAAAATTAAGCGGCCTGGATGTTGCCGACGGCGATCTTGCCGGTGCGGCGGTCTTCTTGCGTGTCGAACGACACGCGCTGGCCTTCAGAGAGGCCGCTCATGCCAGCACGCTCGAGAGCGGTTGCATGGACGAAAACGTCCTTGCTGCCGTCTTCTGGTTGGATGAAGCCGAAGCCTTTTTGAGCATTGTAGAATTTCACGACGCCATTGATCATAGGGTATTCCTTAGGAGCTGTTTTCTGCACGTTCGGCACGCCTCTACGCTTAAAGCGGAAAGGTGCGCCATTTTTCGAGTTTTGGAGGCTATGAACATGCGCCCAGCTTGGTAAGGCGTAGCGGCCCTGTTGTCCGGCCAAAGTCGATGAGGGCTCATTAACAGGTTCGATGCCCCCCGGCTAGCAGTTTTTTATGACGAATGCTGCGCAGCAAGAAGTCATCGGAGAGAGGGGCTGGATTTATCTGCAACGCGTTCGTGGGCTTCCCAAAACTCACCGCGCCTTAAGCGCGTTTTAACCACGCTGGTGTTCAATCGCGACACGTGTTGCGTTGTTGCGTTTGTAAAAGGCGTTTGTCATGAGTTCGATTAATCGCGGCTGTGCGCCGTGTGACCGCCGCGTGCGCGGTCCTATCCTGGCGTTGTCGCTGCTTGCGCTGAGCGTGGGCGGGTGTGCGCACGAATCCCAGCATTCCTACAGCCAGACCGGCTCGTATGCCGGTGGACCGCGAGGGGAACCACCCGCACCGATTCCAGTCGAGATGGAAGACGATGGCCGTCCAGCGCAGTTGCCGCCGCGCGCCGGAGTGGCCAATGTGAAAGATGATCCGAGCGAGCCGTGGAGCCCCAACTATGGCGGGCCCGCTTTGAAGCCGGTGCGGCCCGCTCCCAAACTGAAGGCGGAACCGCAGCGCGTCGCATCGGCGCACGATGAGGATTGAGAGGGCGTCGTACAGCTGAGGCTGGAACTCGCTTCGCGATAAGGGCTATCGCCCTTAACCCATTCGAGGGGTGACCCCTCGAACTCCCCTTTTTTTGGGAAATTCGAGTGCCGTGACCGACATCGTGCACCTTGCCAGTTTGACGGATCGTAGCGGGGCGGAAGCTCAGATCGAGCGGATATTCTTTGCCGCCAGCGGGACGAAGGCCTTTGCCAGTGAAGCGGCGCGGGACGCATTTCGCGAGCGCTGGCTTGGGCGGTATCTCGTCCACGATGCACAGCATGTGTTCATGGCGCTGGATCAGGTGCAGCGCGTTGTGGGGTATCTCGTCGGGTGCCTGGATGATCCGGCGCGGACGGCGCGGTTTGGCGATATCGGGTTTTTCGCCGATTTTGCAGAACTGACGGCACATTTTCCAGCCCACCTGCATGTCAATTTGGATGCGGCGGCGCGAGGCGCCGGCGTTGGCGGTTTGCTGGTCGAGGCGTTTTGCGCCCAGGTCCGGGCCGCTGGCTTGCCGGGCGTGCATGTGGTCACTGGCAAAGGTGTGCGCAACGTCGCGTTTTATGAGCGGCTCAAGTTTTTTCAGCGCGGTGCGGCG
>JANOVN010000222.1:0-2619 GCA_031417455.1 Hyphomicrobiaceae bacterium
GTACGGGTCATCTCGGAATTGGGTGTCGCCTCGACGTGATAAATGAACAGGCGTGGCAGGTAGAACATGCCGGCCATCCAGGCGATGACGGCCATGACGTGAAACGCTTTGAGCCAGAGAAGCCAGTGCATCGTCCTCGCCTTGCAGGGTGGGTTAGCGAAACGAAACCCAACATTTTTTGTCACTAAATGCTTGAGATCGTTGGGTTACGCTGCGAAGGGCACGTAACCCAACTTACAAGACCTGTGTACGATTCAAATTTTGGGGAGGCGCGCGAGAATCGCGTCGAGTTTGGTATCCAAAGTATCAAGTTTGGCATCCTGAACGCCAAGCTTTTCGTCGAGCATTTCATCCAAAGCGTCGAGTTTGGCATCCTGAACGCCAAGCTTTTCGTCGAGCAATTTATCTAAAGCGCCTAGCTTGACGTGCAGTGCGACGATCTGCTTGTCCTGTTCGATCAGCTGGCGAGTAACCCCGCCGCGTAAGTCGCGCATGTCGCGGAGCATCGCCGCCATCTGGCGGTCAAGCAGGTTCAGGCGTCCATTGACTTCGTCGAGGCGAAGGTTCAGCAAACTCGGCAAATCACCGTAGATGCTCTCAAGGTCGTCGACCCGTTCATCAATTGTCTTTCGCATGCGCTTTTGATCCTTACCTTGCGACATTACCAGGGCAAACTGAATGCCGCTAGGAATCTTCCGGTTTTGATTGGCTACCCTTTCCAAGACCGGACGCGCTCGACAAGCTGGGCGACATGGGCAGGCGGCGTATGTGGCACGATTCCATGCCCGAGGTTGAAGATAAACGGTTTATCCCCAAGCGTGCGCAGCGTTTCATCGATGCGTTGATTGAGGGCATCGCCACCGGCGACCAGCAGCAGCGGATCGACATTGCCCTGGACGGCTTTGCCGTGGGTCTGGAGGGCGCGCATGACGGTCAGCGGCATGGCTGTATCGCAACTGATGGCATCGACACCGGTTTGCTTGATGAAGGTTTCGGACAGGCCGCAGGCACCGCGCGGGAAACCGATGATGGGGATGCCGGGATGCTTGGATTTGAGCTGCGAAACGATGCTCTTGGTGGGGGCAATCACCCATTTGGAAAATTCGTTGTCTGGCAGGCTGCCGGCCCAGCTGTCGAAGATCTGGAGCACGTCGGCGCCGGCGGTGACCTGGCCGGAGAGATAGTCGACGGAAGTTTCAACCAGGATGTCGATCAATTGCTGGAAGCCCTTGGGGTCGCGATAAGCCCAACCGCGAGCGTGGGCCTGGTCGGACGAGCCTTCGCCGCCAACCATGTAGGTCGCAACTGTCCAGGGGGCACCGCTAAAGCCGATCAGCGCGGTTTCCCTGGGCAGGTCCTGGCGCAGGCGGGCGACGGTTTCGCAGACGATGGCGTATTTTTCTTTGGTCGCGGCAAGGTTCAAACGGCTGAGGCCAGCGGCTTCACGGATGGGATCGAGGCGGGGGCCTTCGCCCTCAACGAAGCTGACGGTTTGGCCAAGGGCGTCGGGTACGACGAGGATGTCTGAAAACAGAATGGCAGCGTCAAATCCATACCGGCGGATTGGCTGTAAGGTAACCTCGGCAGCCATTTTTGGATTGTAGCAAAGGTTCAGGAAGCTGCCTGCTTGCGCCCGGGTTGCCTTGTACTCGGGGAGGTAGCGTCCTGCTTGGCGCATGAGCCAGATGGGTGGCGGGCTGATCGCCTTGCCGTGTAAGGGATCGAGAAACCTGCGATGGACGCCTAACATCGAAACGTCTGACTGAGGGGAGGTGTTCGACGGGGTCGTCATCGCTTGCCTGTTCTCTTCTACTTGAATTAGGAAAGATTCTAGATTCTCTTATTACGACTCTTAAGCGGTGGATTGCGGGAATTAAGGGACTATCCCAGTGTTGTCCCCAGGCCGGCCGGTCGCGGATTGCCCTCCTACTAGATGTCATGCCAGGAGAGGCCCAGTACCACAAGGCGGATTGAATCACAGGACTCTCAACGCCTTGCAGCTTAGGTTGTAGAGGGTGGCGGTGTTGGCCGCTTGTTGACAAGTTATCGTCGTGTCGCGCAGAAGCGGATAATCCCCACTAAGCCGCGAAGGGCTGAAAATTTTGTTCGTTCGGGTTTGGCTGTGGGCAAAACTGTTGACGGGTGAGCGCGTGGGGCTGAACAATCCGCTGTAGCCGCTGAGGCTGTGCAAAGACTCGAAAGTTATCCACCCATGGTCAACCCTTTGCCGAGCTACTTCCACCTGCATCTTGTGTCGGATTCGACGGGCGAAACTTTGACCACCATCGCCAAGGCGGCGGCGGTTCAATACGCCATGGTGCGGCCTATCGAGCATATTCATCCGCTGGTGCGGACGGCTAAGCAGATGAAGCGCGTGTTGCAGGAAATCGAGCAGGCGCCGGGCATCGTGCTTTATACCGTCGTCAACAAGGAGCTCGCGGACGCGCTTGAGGCCCGGTGCCGGGAGCTGAATTTGCCGAGCCTTTATGTGCTGGCGCCGATCATGCAGGTTTTTGAGAGCTATCTGGGTGCGCCGCGAACGCCAACGGTTGCTGGTCAGCATGTGCTGGATGCATCGTATTTCCGGCGCATCGATGCGATGAATTTTACGCTGAGTTA
>JANOVN010000223.1:0-3052 GCA_031417455.1 Hyphomicrobiaceae bacterium
CGCCCCACGCGGCACCGCCTCGCCGGCCACCAGCTTTCGTGCCAAAACCACACTCGCAATCGCGGGCACATAGGGCCCATGCCCGCTCCCCGCCACCAGATGCCAGCTCGCCGTCCGCGCCGCGCCATCCCCGCCATGCCCCGACATCGCGACCACCATCCAGCCCTTATCGCTGCCCAACCGCGCCCCCCATGACTTCGCCCGCAACAACACCCCGCTCCACGCCGCTAGATCCGAAATCACCCCAGCCCTTACCAGCCAAGACGCTGCCCACAACCCCAAATGAAATGGCACCACCTCGACGCCCGCGCGCATCACGACGGTCGCAACGCCTGGATACAAATCCAGATCCGGCACCTCGCAATATCCCATCAACCGCGACCCCAACCCGGCAATGGAAACCCGCTTCAATCCCTGCCAGCCAAAAACCGTCCGCTCGAGCCCACCGATCCGCATGGCAATGGGCTTGCCCACATAGCCAAGGATCGAGCGGACCGTCGCTTCCCCCGGCTGAAAATGATTGCCGGGCGATACCGCAATCTCAATCCCCTCTAGCCGCTCAAAGTCCCCCCGATACGCCGCCACGACCGCCGAAGATACTCCCGGCACGGTGCTCGCCCCGCTGACGACAGTAACGCCCGCAGCCTTCGCCGCTCCATCCAGCGCTGCGATCCCATTCACAAACGCCCGCCCGTCCGCCAGATCGACATAGTGGCACCGCGCCTCGATGCACGCCCGCGCAAGCCCGTAATCTGCCTCCTGAAAAGGGCCCGACGCATTGATGACGACGCTCGCCCGGCCCGGCGCAGAGTGGCTTACCCCAAGCGCCGCCAACAGCTCCCGAGCCGTCACCCGCCCCGCATCAACCGCCGCACTCCCAACCTCGCAACCAAACCGCGAGCCCAATGCCGCCGCCGCCGCGCCCGCCCGCTCCCCCGACCGTCCGGCCACGACGACCGCGCAACCACCGCCCCGCACCAGCCGCTCGGCAACCCGGGAGCCGAACGCTCCATATCCGCCAACGACGACGATCCGCCCCGCGCGGCTCACGCGCTTACATCCCCCTCAGCTTGTCGATGACCGCGATATAGGCCGCCATCGCCTCCTCCTTCGATGTGCCCTCGATCGCCTCCCAGGCATCGAACTTGGCACACGCCACCCGGTCGAACATATCCGGGCGCTCGCCCGTAGCGTCGCCTTCGGTCGCCTGCTTGAAATTGGCATAAATCGCCAGCAGCGTTGCATTATCCGGGCGCTTGGTCAGCAACTTCGACGCCGCCACCGCCTCGTCAAACCGGGTCTTCACTTCGCTCATGTCCGCTCTCCACAATACCGATAGTACCTCTACGTACATAAGCCGCAAAAAGCCAAATTCCATCCCGCTGCTTATTTTACATAGCAGCAGATTTCGCCTGTAGATTTCAACGTGAACCACTGCTCCCTTTTTTCCCCTCCCCCGTGTGGGGAGGGCAAGGGTGGGGGTCGCTCGCTCATAATTAAGTAGCCACCGATCTTTCCCACCCCGGCGCGGAAAGTTAGACAAACCTTCCCCCTCTCCCCCTGGGGAGAGGGCCGGGGTGAGGGGGCCTGCTTGAGCGGCTCGGAACCGTTACTCTTGACCACCCTTGCCCACCATGCAAACCAACTCCATCAATTCACCCAACAGGATACCCGGCCATGAAACTCGTCCGATTTGGTGCAGCCGGTCACGAAAAACCCGGCCTCGTCGATAGCGCCGGCACCATCCGCGACCTCTCCGCCCACATCCCCGACATCACCGGCGAAACGCTCTCCCCCGCCTCGCTCGCCAAACTCGCCAAAATAGACCCGGCGTCCCTCCCCGCCGCCCCCGCCAACGTGCGACTCGGCGCGCCCGTCGCCAAGGTCTGGAACTTCATCGCCATCGGCCTGAACTTCTCCGACCACGCCGCCGAAACCGGTTCCAAGATCCCGCCAGAACCCATCCTGTTCAACAAAGCCGGCAATTGCATCGTCGGCCCCAACGATAACATCATGATCCCGGCCGGCAGCTCCAAGCTCGACTACGAAATCGAGATCGCCTTCGTCATCGGCACGCGCGCCCGCTACGTCGAAGAAAGCCAAGCCCACAAATACATCGCCGGCTACACCATCTGCAACGACGTCTCAGAGCGCCATTGGCAGGTCGAACGCAAAGGCCAATGGGTCAAAGGCAAAGCGTTTGAAACCTCCGGCCCTGTCGGCCCCTGGCTCGTCACCGCCGATGAGATCCCCGACGTGAACGCCCTCGCCATGACCCTCGACGTCAACGCAGAACGCCGCCAGAATGGCACCACCGCGAACATGATTTTCAAGATCCCGTTCCTGCTCGCCTATGTCACCCAGTTCATGGTCCTGGAGCCCGGCGACATCGTCACCACGGGCACCCCCGCTGGCGTCGCCCTCGGCATGAACCCGCCCAAATGGCTGGCCGCCGGTGACATCGTAACCCTCTCCATCGCCCACCTCGGCACCCAACGCCAAACAGTGGTCCCGTTTAAGCTATAATCGTAGGGTGCAATAGCGCAGCGTATTGCGCCGGCTGCCCATGCCGCTCGACGGCGCAATACGCCAAGAAGCTATTGCGCCCTACATATGGAATGTCGCCAACACCTACTGCAGCGTCGGCTTGCCGTTCCCGGCCTGCGGGGCAGACGCATGCTGCCCAGCCGCGCCTTGCAACGCATGACCGAACTGGCTCCACGCCCCTTCTGAATTACGCGGATTTGAACCCATTGCCCGGCGCAACTGGCGCGCCGCAACCAGCAGCCCGTGATCGCGCGGAGCAAGCGCCCCTTCCGCATCGCTAGGCTCCAGTGCCTGCACGATCTCGACCAGCAACATTTCATAGGGGCCATGCGGCATGAGCATCAGCACCGGCCAGTTCTGATCGACGTCCTCGAATGCATCCTTCAACCGCTGCCGGTTGAGCGAATCGCCCGGAGCCAGCGAGCTTTCCAGCGCATAGAATGCGTTATCCATCGCCATCCGGGCTTCCTCGTCCCGCTGCGTCAGCTCGGTATCGAGCGCTTGA
>JANOVN010000224.1:0-10780 GCA_031417455.1 Hyphomicrobiaceae bacterium
CCCCGCATCCCGCGCTTGGGTCACCGCCTCAGTCAAACTGACGTCGCTGCGTAACGCTGCCAGTTTCACCAGGATCGGCAGATTGATGCCCGCGATGACTTCGACCTTGGCCTCTTCCATCACCGAAATCGCAAGGTTGGACGGCGTCCCCCCGAACATATCCGTCAGTACGATTACGCCGTCACCGGTTTGAACACGCCCGACAGCACCCAGGATCTCCGTCCGGCGCAAATCCATGTCATCGTCCGGCCCAATCTGAACCGTCTCGATTTGTTTTTGCGGCCCAACGACATGCTCAAGCGCCGCGCGAAATTCACGGGCCAAACCGCCGTGCGTCACGATCACAAGTCCGATCATTCCGCCTCACCTGCCTTAAGGACACAAATCTGAACAACCATGTCCCGGGATCTCAGTATCATCATGGCTCGCTTCCCCCTCGCACCGCCCCCTCGTACCGATGGAGACCACGCACCGATTTGTCATACCTGACAAGGCTTTCGCGGCAACGCAAGCAGTAAAATGTTGACCAAGAAGACAACGCATCAAAGTTTGTTTCCCATTCGCTGCAACGCCAGCAAGACTTTCAGTGGCGCAGAAGCCTCAAACGGATTGACCCTTATCGAAACCACGTGATGTCCCAGAATTTCGACATGCTCCGGGTCTGGCAGCCGCTCGATGGGGTCCCCGGCTTCGGCCAGATCCACGACCAGCACCAGCCGCGCCGACGCAACAGCGGGAACCTCAACGATCCCCTGGCCGCGAACTTCGAGTTTGCCCCAGATATGCGATGGGGCCGCCACCGTCAGATGCCCGCACTCGGCGACAATAATAGCCCTGTCATCACAAACAAGGTCCACAGCAAATGGCAGCAACGCTGAACCACCTTGCGCAATGCACCGCAACGCCAGATCCGACTTACCAGCACCCGATGCCCCCCGGATTAACGCCGCCTTACCAGCCATCGCGATGGCTGTTCCATGCCACGTCCGATGTTCCTCAGGCACGCCGGACACCGGACGTCCCTCCTCTTTGAAGGGTGTTGGCAAGCGGCAGCTGCACCCTAAACCGGGCGCCCGTCGGCGCACGCCGCGACGTCGCAACCTTGGTCCCGGTGCCTGATTCCGCCGTATCCTCTTCAGTAAAAACATTTTCAGCAAAGATGCGCCCGTTGTGCGCCATCACGATCTCGCGCGAAATCGACAGCCCCAGCCCGGAATTCTTGCCCCGCTTCTGGTCTGTCTCGGGCCGGTCTGAATAAAACCGCGCGAAAATCTCTTCGAGCCGGTCCTCTGGAATTCCCGGCCCCTCATCGGTCACGCTGATCTCGACAAACTGCCCCCTGCGGCGGGCATGGACCGTCACGATTCCCTTCTCAGGCGAAAACGAGATGGCATTGTCGACCAGATTGGTGATGACCTGTCCCAGCCGCCCGTCATGGCCAACGACCAGATAGTCCGAATCCATCTGTGCCGGTTCCACGTTCAAAACGACGGTTCGCGTGTCGCTCGACAGAATTTCCACAAACGTGCGCGATACATTTTCAAGAACGGTTCGAACATCGAGCGGCTGCATCTTTTGCCGCGCAAGCTCCGCATCCAATCGCGACGCACTCGCAACGTCCGTGATAAGCCGGTTCAACCGCTTGATTTCGCCTTGAATTTGCTCGACAAGCTGCGCCCGCTGCTCATCCGTTTTCGCATAACTCATCGATTCCGCGCACGACCGCGCCGCCGCCAGCGGATTTTTCAGCTCATGCGCCACGTCGGCCGCAAACTTCTCGCTCGATTCAATCCGCCTGAACAATGCCGCCGTCATCGACGCGAACGCCGATGCCATCTGCCCCACCTCGTCTTGACGATGCGAATACTCCGGCAATTCCTTGCGCGCCGACAAGTTGCGGCTCACGTGATCGGCCGCCTCCGACAACTGCCGCATCGGATCGGCCACCGTCCGCGCCAGCAGCCACGACGACGTCAGCGTTGCCAAAAACGCAAATGCCGCCAGCGTCCAAATCACCGACCGCTCTTCACTCAAAATCGCGCTGATCTCGCCCGGTTGCGTCGACAGGAACAGCACCCCCTGCACCGTCTTGTTCTTCGCTCGCCGGATCGGTTCGGCAATCGCGACAATCTGCTCGCCTCGGCTGTCCAGCAGCAACACAGCCGTCGACTTGCCCTCGAGTGCCATTTGCACTTCAATGTAGGCAGCTCCATTCGCATTGCCGATTTCGCGATACACCGGCAGTTCCCCGTCGATCATCCACTGCGTGATCTTGGTCCACATGTTGCGCGTGCGCGGTCGCTTGTCGTCTGTCGTAGGCTCGGGCCGGGCGACATGCCCCTTTCCCTTCTGCAACAGCGTTGCCGTATCGACGACGAGATTGAGCTTGCGATCATAAATGCGCGCCCGCGCATCCGTCGGCTTGATGATCCGGTTGAGAATCGGCGTCACGCGCTCGGGACTGAGCGAAAATTCTAGCGCCGAAAAAGCGTCGTCCCGAAACGGCACCTTCGGATCCAATAAATCCGTGTCGCCAGAGTTGAACCCCGACTCGATGCGGGTGTTTTCTCCGATCGCCCCGGCAATAATCTGCCCCTGCTTTTGCAGCGACTGGCGCTTAGCTTCAAGCAGCCAGCTATGCGTGGCACTCAGGTAGAAAACCCCGCCCAGCAGAAAGCACAACCCCAGCATATTTGAAACGAGGATGCGCCGCAGCAAGCTGCGCGAAATAATATGCGCGATCCGCGTCTGTCCGAGCCAATCTGCGACCGGCGTCAGAACCCCGGCCAAACGGCCATGCAACGACGCAATGATCGACGCAGCCACCGTCGCAACCCGCCGTGCGGGCGTGATAGCCGCCGTTGCTCGGTCGGTATCAAGCGCCATTCTCACTCCACAAAAAACCGGGCTCGACCGCTGACCCTAAATGCAAAGCCAACACAACACCCCGGAAAGTCCCGGCCCAAATCGGTCCGGGAGCCTCCTCGCGTACTCTACTCTTTAAACCGGTAGCCAACGCCGTACAGCGTTTCGATCACATCGAAATCGTCGTCCGCCTGCTTGAACTTCTTACGCAACCGCTTGATATGACTGTCGATCGTACGGTCATCCACGTAAACCTGATCATCGTAAGCCGCGTCCATCAGCGCATCCCGCGTCTTGACGACTCCGGGACGCGCCGCCAGCGCCTGCAGAATGAGGAACTCCGTCACCGTCAACGTGACCGGCTTGTTATCCCAATGGCATGTATGACGCTCAGGATCGAGCTTGAGCTTACCGCGCTCCAAGATCCGCGCCGAATCTTCCTCGGTCTGACCAGGATCTTTGGGCTGGAAGCGCCGCAGCACCGCTTTCACCCGCTCGATGATCAGCCGCTGCGAGAACGGCTTGGCGATATAATCGTCCGCGCCCATCTTGAGGCCGAACAGTTCATCGATCTCCTCGTCTTTCGACGTCAGGAAGATCACTGGCATATCCGACTGCTGACGGACGCGCCGCAACAACTCCATCCCGTCCATACGCGGCATCTTGATATCGAAGATGCCGAGATCGGCAGGATCTTCGGTCAGCGCTTCGAGAGCCGAAACGCCGTCGTTGTATGTTCTGACCTTGTAGCCCTCGGCCTCAAGAGCAAGCCGCAGCGAGGTCAGAATGTTGCGCTCGTCGTCGACAAGCGCGATGGTGCTTTTTTCTTTGATCATGCTCAGTCCTCGGGCAGGTCTTGATGGGGCGGGTCTTGATGTTAAGACAGCATCTAATACCTGTTGTGGCATCAATTGTGGCGCAGCGCGGCCAACAGATGTCAACCATAGGGCCATTGCGCGTGAATAGCGCCTGAATAAGCGACACCTGAGCCAGGGGCAAGCAAACATGACAACTGGGGATATCCCAAAAGGGACACCGTCAGCGGCATTAAGCGCGGCCGCAACCGACGCCGCCCGCCTCATAATACACGCCCGCCGGGCCGCCTTGGCAACCCTGGACCGGACCTCCGGCCACCCCTACGTTTCGCTCGTCACCATAGCCACCGGCGCCGACGGCACCCCCACAATGCTGTTGTCCCGCCTTGCCAAACATACTCAAAACCTTGAAGCTAACCCCCGCGCCAGCCTCCTGTTCGAGCCCGCCAACCCCACCGCAGGCGACCCGCTCGCCATCGCCCGCGTCACCGTAATGGGCCAAGCCTCCCCAACCGCAAGCCCCACCGCCCGCGCAAAATTTTTGAGCCACCACCCCGACGCGGATATGTACGCGTCTTTCGGCGACTTCGCGTTCTACACCCTTGCTCCGCAATCCGCCCACTTCATCGGCGGTTTCGGCCGCATCATCGAAATCCCCGGCCCCGTGTTGACCGCGGCTGTCTTGGCGGCCACAAGCAGCTGATCGCTGGCAAAAATCCCAACGAATCAGTATTCCTCACCCATGACCTTCAGCGTCTACATCGTACGCTGCGCCGATGCTTCGCTGTATACCGGCGTGGCGATAGATGTCGCGCGCCGCATCGACGAACACAACGGCATCACCCCAGCCGGCACAAAATCCAAGCGCGGCGCCCGCTACACCGCCGCACGCCGCCCGGTCGAACTCGTCTACACAGCCCACCTCGAAACCCGCTCGCTCGCCCAAAAGGAAGAAGCGCGCTTGAAACGCCTCCCCCGATCGGAAAAGATCGCGCTTATCCTGTCCGCATTTTCCCCCGCGCAGGCGCGGGTGTGACCGGTTTTCCCGGAAGAAGCACGACAAACCAAGGAGCTAGGGTCCGTTTCGCGATTCAATTAAGATCGGAAGCACCCTAGGTCACAAAAATAGGGAGGGTTTGGGAGGTCTCCTCCCAAACGGGGCCCGGGGCGGTGGCCCCGAGACTTCAACAAGCGGCGGTGGCCCCGAGTCTTCAACAAGCGGCGGTAGCCCCAACGCGCAGCGCTCGACCGCCGATCCAACTAAAAATCCAGGTTCGCATAATGACTTGGCGGCGGCTGCCCGGCCAAGCGATCCGCCAAAATCGCCCGCATCGACCGGCGTGACTTGATCCGCGCGTACCACGATTTAGCGGCCGGGATCGTCTCCCACGAAATCTCATTCAAATAATCGATGGACGATAAATGAGCCGCTGCAGCGATATCGGCATAACTGAACTCGTCCCCCGCCAGCCATTTGCGCTGATTGGTCAAATATTCCAGATACTTCAGATGGTAACGCAAGTTCGCCCGGATCGCGCGCATGACTTCGGCATCCGGCGCATGTGCGTCACCGCCGGTCCGCAAGCGCGCATAAACCTTCTCGTGCAAGATTTCGCGTGTCACTTCGCGGTCGAACTTGCGATGAAACCAATCGACCAGCCGACGCACCTCGGCCTGCTCGTCCGCTAAACCCGGAAACATCGACACCAACGGCAAATTGTCAAGTGAATCAACTGGCAGCGCGCCGAGATATTCCGAGATCGCATACGCCCCGCACAGCATCGGCCCATCGGCCAGCGCCAAAATCGGCAACTCCCCCGCCGGATTGAGCGCCAGAAACTGCGCACGCCCCTCCCAGGGCCGCTCCTCTTCGAGCGCGACCTCAAACCCAAGCTCCGCCAGCGCCACCCGGATGGAGCGCGAAAACGGGCATAGCCTGAAATGCGTCAACGTATGCATGCGGCTCATTGCTTAAACGATTCGGCTGCCGCTGTGGCTGTGAGACGCCTTCCCCCGACGGAGAATGCTGGTACACGGTTCGCAGTCTCGAAATACCTCAACGGCAAGCAACAAAATAGGCACCGCGTGAAACAAACGCTCGAAGTGATTTTCCTCGG
Source organism: Hyphomicrobiaceae bacterium (assembly GCA_031417455.1). Lineage (GTDB taxonomy): Bacteria > Pseudomonadota > Alphaproteobacteria > Rhizobiales > Hyphomicrobiaceae > JANXVY01. Next base: position 5,798 of record JANOVN010000224.1, read on the forward strand.
CCTCCTGGAAGGGCTGACCGAGTTTCTGCCGGTATCGTCGACTGGCCATGTCCTTCTGGCTGGATACTTCTTAGGCTTCGACTCACCCAATAAAGCGTTTGAAGTCCTGATCCAGCTTGGCGCCATTCTGGCAATTCTGTCTGTTTACTTCGGCAAGCTTTGGCACATCCTGGTTTCGCTCCCCACCGATGCAAAGGCCCGCCGCTTCGTCATGTCGGTGCTGCTCGCCTTCCTGCCCGCCGCAATCATCGGCGCAACGGCCCACTCTTTCATCAAGACTGTCCTATTCGCCAGCCCCATTCTGATCTGCGTCACCCTCATCATTGGCGGTATCATACTGCTGATCGTCGATAGAATGAACCTTCAGCCGCGCTACCACGATGTGATGGATTTCACGCCAAAAATGGCGCTTGGCATCGGCCTTGCCCAATGCTTGGCCATGATCCCGGGCGTGTCACGGTCAGGCTCCAGCATCGTCGGCGCGATGTTCCTAGGCGCCGATAAGCGCTCCGCAGCGGAATTCTCCTTCTTCCTGGCGATGCCGACCATGGCCGGCGCCTTTGCCTACGATCTTTACAAAAACGGTGCGTCGTTATCGTCGGGTGCCACGAACGACATCATCCTCGGCTTCATCGTTGCGTTCGTGACGGCGGTGATCGTCGTGCGCTACCTGCTCGATTACGTCTCGCGCCACGGTTTCGCGCTCTTTGGCTGGTGGCGCATCATCGTCGGCGGTCTCGGCCTGGGCGCGTTGCTCGTCCTTGGCTAAACCGACCCAGCCACAAAAAACGCCCCCTCATCGGTTGCGATGAGAGGGCGATTCTTGGCGCAGAGCGTTTCGCCAGACCAAGAAGCCGTAGACCAAGACTTAGTGCACGCTGGCGATTGCGAGTTCGTCTTCCATCGCGTGTCCCACTGCCGCTTGGATCGTATCGGTCAGCGCGATAGGTGTTCCGTCCGCACCATGAAGTGAGAACAGGTTGATCCCGCGCGGGAGACCTTCGATCATCGGAAACATTTTCTTAGCCTGGGCGCTGGTCAGGACCTTGATATAGGCCACTTCCCCATCACCCAGATTGGCAAGTTCGACGTCGCTCATGAACTGCAACGCATTACGAACTTTAGACTTTGAACCTCGTGACGATATTTGAGCCATGACGCTGCTCCTTCATCTTAAAAAAGGGCCTGAGGCGTAGTCACGTCCAACACAAGGCGAAAGGTTTGTGTCTCGCTCATTATCCATGAGTCTTGGACGGAAGGGTGTTGCCGAAGTGTCAAGCGTTGGATTTCTTATCACCAATAGAAATCGTTCTGCTGAGCCGGGCTGGCATAATTTTAATGAGATCTATCGACAACAACCCACTGCTGAGGTCTGCCGAGTGAACTTCGAGCCCATCTGCCAGCACGAAGGTCCGGCAAAACTGGCGCGCCGCGATTCCGCGATGAATGAAGTTCCGGGGCCCATCGTCGACCTGCTTTCCACGTATAGAAAGGTGCTTATCCTCAAGCTGGATTTCAAGCTGCTCGCGGGTAAATCCCGCGACCGCCAGCGTGATCCGCAATATCTCAGGACTATCGGCTTGCTCTGCGATTGAAATCCGCTCGATGTTGTAGGGCGGATAACCGTCGCCACCGGTCTTGGAAGCGCGCTCCACCAGCCGCTCAAGCTCTTCAAACCCAAGCAAAAGCGGATTGGACTGTAAAGTCATACGGGTCATCTCGGGTCCTTGAGATAAAGCGACCATCAAACATCCGGCCCTATCAGGCACCGGCTCCACGCCAAATCATATGGGACTGCAGACAAAGTTTACAAGCAGCTCCCCCCTCTACCGCCCAGCCTTCGCGGCAAGGTCGCAGAAAAGAACACAGAACACGCAGCGATCACGAAAATGCTATTGGCACGTGTTTAATCGCTTCTGTATGTCTCTGGTTATCGAAGTGGACACCCCACCAAACCTCAAGCAACTCAAGGAGCTCATCATGAAGATCTGGAACAAGCCGCAGGTTCGCGAACAGGCCGTTGGCATGGAAGTCACCGCCTACCTCCCAGCCGACATCGACCTGATCTAACCAATTCGCCTGGAAACAGGTGAGTGAGAATGAAGGTGCCGTGAGCTTCGCTCCGGCGCCTTTTTCGTGTTCAACCACTTGAGGCCCAAAAAGCGGGGAGTTTGAGGGGGCACCCCTCGAACGGGTTGTACGACGACAGCCCTAGGCGCAGAGCGCTCAAGCACTCTCCGCGTTCGCTAATTCCAATTCAAGCCACTGCTCCTCAGCTGCCGCGAGCTTGGCTTGCACTTGCGCCAGCATCCCTGAGTTGGCGCGATACTTAGCCGGGTCCTTCGAAAACAAATTCGGATCGGCCAGCACAGCCTCCATCTTGGCAATATCGTCCTGCAGAGTTTCAATGGTCAATGGCAGCGTTTCGAGCGCGTGTTTATCCTAGAACGACATCTTTTTCTTACCCACCGGCGCCGTGCTCGGCGCGACTTCGAGCCGAATACTGGCCGCAGGCGATCCAGAACCACCGGCAGCCCCACGATCGGTCCGCTTCAAATCCTCGCCCGCTCGTTGCTCAAGCATGTCCGAATACCCGCCCGGATACTCGGTCCACCGCCCATCGCCCTCGGCTGCAATCACCGACGTCACAACCCGGTCCAGGAAGTCGCGGTCATGGCTGACGAGCAAGACGGTCCCGGTATAGGCCCCGAGCAATTCCTGCAGCAAATCGAGCGTTTCCAAGTCGAGATCGTTGGTCGGCTCGTCGAGCACCAGCACGTTCGACGGCTTGGACAACGCCCGCGCCAGCATCAACCGCGCGCGCTCGCCGCCCGACAACACTTTCAAAGGCGAACGTGTCTGCTCCGGCGTAAACAAGAAGTCCTTCATGTAGCTCGCGACATGCCGGGCCTGACCGTTGACGATCACCTGATCGCCGCGCCCGCCCGTCATCGCATGCGCCACCGTCCACTCAGGGTTCAGCTCGTCGCGCCGCTGATCGAGCGTTACAAGTTCCAAGTTCGTCCCAAGCTTCAACGTCCCCGCATCCGGCTCAAGTTCCCCGGTCAACAACTTGAGCAACGTCGTCTTGCCAGCCCCATTCGGCCCAACCACACCCACGCAATCGCCACGCAGAATGCGAATACTCGCATCCGTTACAATCGGACGGTCCTCATAGGCTTTCGCTAATCCAACGGCATCGATCACCAGCCGGCCCGACAACGACCCTTCCGACGCCTGCAACCGCACATTCCCCTGCACGTCGCGCTTATTGCGCTTTTCCTCGCGCATCGCCCGCAGCTCCGCGACGCGGCGCACGTTGCGCTTACGTCGCCCGGTCACGCCGCCATGCATCCAGTCATTCTCACGCATAATCTTGCGGTCGAGCTTATGCCAATTGGTCTCCTCTTCTTCGAGGATCGCATCCCGCCAAGCCTCGAACGCGCCAAATCCTTCTGGATTGCGCCGCGCCACGCCACGGTCGATCCAAACCGTTGTCTTCGACAGCGTTTCGAGGAAGCGCCTGTCGTGGCTGATAAGCACCAGCGCCGACCGGATCTTGGAAAGCTCGGCTTCAAGCCATTCAATTGCCGGCAAATCCAAGTGGTTGGTCGGCTCGTCCAGCAGCACGACATCGGGTTTACCAACCAGCACCCGCGCCAGCGCCACCCGGCGCGCCTCGCCACCAGACAGCCGGTTTGGATCTTCAGCCCCGGTCATGCCCATATCGGCCAGCATTGAAATAGCGAGATAGTTCTCATCCAGCGGGCTCAAACCAGCTTCGACATAATCGAGCGTCGTCGCATACCCGGTAAAGTCGGCTTCCTGCGGCAGATACCTGATGATGGCGTTGGGATGCGCAAACCGCTCCCCGCTATCGCTCTGCACCAGACCCGCCGCGATCTTGAGCAGCGTCGACTTCCCCGAACCATTGCGGCCCACGAGACAAATCCGGTCGCCAGGTGCAACCGTCAGCTCCGCCCCCGACAGGATTGGATGACCACCAAATGTAAGGTGGATGTTTTTCAGCGTCAGCAGCGGCGGGGCCATGGCGTCCAATATGTCTGAATGTTCAAGCTTGTGAACAGGGATGTGCCAGCCCCAAGCCAAGCGCGCAACCTAGCGAACCGTCGCGGGGCACCGCGCTATGCCGAGCACCTACGGTCGCAACAGCTGCAACAGCGCTTCACCCGGCTTTGACCGCAGTTCCCGGCACGACAGGATATTGCGAGCCTTTGCATTGACGGCTCCAAACCGGGCATCCACAACGGCTAAGTATTCGCCCTTATCAAGTGTGCCGTCCTTGTCGGGATCCTCGTTGGCGATTTCCGCAGGCGTCATGCGCCCCTTCAGCTCCCGCGCATCGAGCGACCCGTCATTGTCCACATTGATGCGATCGAAAGCAGCCCCTGCCAAAGCAATCGCTTCGACGTGACTGAGTACACCTTGATTGCCTGGATATATGGGCGTCAAAACGCGGCATGTCCGCTGCGCAAAACTGGGCGTGGCACCAGACAGGCTCGCGATCAATCCAGCCATTACGGCCAGCACCAGGTTCCGATTCAATTCCGTCACGACGCGATACTCACAAAAACGGGCAGTCCAGCGCTTTTCCGCCACCCTGCCCGTCCGGTATCAAACCCAATTGTGACTACTTCAAGAGGCGCAGCAGCGCTTGGCCGGCCTTCGAATACAGCTCCTTACACTCGATGGTGCTGTCCTTGTCCTTGTTGGCAGCCTTGAAGCGTGCGTCCACGATCGCCAAATACTCTGCCTTATCAATGGTCGTGTCCTTATCGGGATCAGCCGCCGCGATCTCTTTCGCGCTGAGCCGCCCACGCAACTCGGCGACATCGAGCGTCACGTCCTTATCCTTGTTGATGCGGTCAAAAACAGCGCCCGCAGCCTTCTTGGCTTCATCGAGCGTCATCGACCCATCGTTGTCGGGATCGATCTTCGCCAGCGACTTGCATGGCTTGGTGC